>JAHHKH010000254.1 GCA_018679695.1 Maribacter sp. | reverse complement strand
GGCATAATCTACTATAGCTGTAATTTGCTGTTTGGATATAAAATATTGGAACCTACCATCAACGTTGTCCAATTGACTTAACAAGCGAAGCGTTTCCAATTTTTCCAGACCTAAAAGATCAGCAGTGGCATAAATTGCCAAAACGTTATAAGCATTAAAATGACCAATGAGTTTGGTCCATAATTCATCATCATCAATTTTCAAAAGTTGACCATCGAACTGATTTTCAAGAATTTGTGCTCTATAGTCGGCATATGATTTTAAGGCATAGGTAAACTTTCTGGCCTTTGTGTTTTGGAGCATGACCAATCCGTTTTTATCATCAACATTGGTGAGTGCAAAGGCATTTTTTGATAAATTATCGAACAGTATTTTCTTTGTGTCCCTGTACTCGGCAAAAGTTTTATGGTAGTCCAAATGATCATGGGAGAGGTTAGTGAAAATAGCCCCTTCGAATACCAAACCTTCGGTCCTTTTCTGATGAATGCCATGTGAGCTTACCTCCATAAAACAAAACTCAACACCTTCTGTATTCATTAAAGCCAAGTGTTTATTTATGGTCAACACATCGGGAGTCGTATGGGTTGCCGCATATTCCTTATCATCCACCATTATTTTAATAGTAGATATCAAGCCTACCTTAAACCCGGCCTTTTTAAACAATTCATATAAAAGGGTACTAACCGTAGTCTTCCCATTTGTACCAGTTATACCTACTAATTTTAAGTTCTTGGATGGATTGTCATAATAATTTGCAGCCATAATGGCCAAGGCTTTATTGCCATTGTCAACTTCAACATAGGTGATACCATTGACCAATTGGTTGGGCATATGCTCACAAACGATACAAATAGCCCCAGAATCGATAGCCTTTGGAATAAATTTATGGCCATCTGTCAAAGTTCCTTTTATCGCCACAAAAACATCATCCAACCCAACTTTTCGCGAATCAAAACAAAGGGAGTTTACCATAACATTAGTAGACCCGCTCACTGCAGTAAGGCCAACTCCGAACAATATATCTTTAAGTAGTTTCATGAAAGTTCCAAGACAATTTTATCGACCTTATTAATATCGGTACCATGGCTAATAGACTGTTTTTTTACTTTTCCATTGCCATGTACCTCAACTTTTATCCCCAGATTTTCAAGAATTGATATAGCGTCCATACCACTCATTCCCTTCACATTGGGAACCTTATGGTACTTCTTCTGTGCTTCGGCATAATATTTTTGATAAGAATCATCCAATCGCTGGTCCTCCGCCCTGAACATTTCCACCTCATCTATAAGGGGATTGGTTGCAAACACTTTTTGTGCCACTGATTTAAAGACCGGTCCCGAAACATCGGCTCCGTAATACCCAACGCTTTTGTCGGGTTCATGAATCACAACAATGCATGAGTATTTGGGATTTTCAGCTGGAAAGTATCCTGCAAAAGTGGATATATACCTTAATTTGTCAGGATCTTTGGATACATAATTTTTTTGTGCAGTACCCGTTTTGCCGGCCATTGAAAAATTCGGCGAATACAGTTTATGGCCCGTACCATAATCTTTTTCAACAACGTTCTTTAAGAGTTGTTGTACTTTGGATGCCGTTTCCTTTGAGCAGATTGATGGATCAATTACCTCTTTATCGAATTTAAGGACAGATCGGTTCCATTCCTTTACTTCCTTGATCAATCGCGGCCTTACCATTTCCCCATCATTCGCAATTGCATTATAAAATGTAAGCGTCTGCAAAGGTGTCATAGACACCTCATACCCATAGGCCATTTGTGCCAACGATAAACCAGACCAACCTTTATCACCTGGAGAACGAAGTACTGGCTTACCCTCACCTTTTATAGGAAGGTCTAATTCCGAACCGAGGTTCATATCCAAAAGCCTATTTACATAGCTTGATGGGTTCTCCTTATATCCGTTATGGATCATTTTAGCGAAGGCTGTATTTGAGGAAACTTCAAATGCTTTTGCCATGGAGATTTTTCCATAGCCACCATGCTTGGAATCCCTAACCCTATGATTATAGATCCGCCAAGACCCCTTCTCAGTATCAACTACCGAACTGGTATCAATGACCTTGTCTTCCAAAGCTGCTACCAAGCTCATTAATTTGAATGTAGAACCAGGTTCGTGTGATTCGCCGATTGCATAGTTCAGACGCTCGTAATATTTACCCTCTTTGGTCATACCCAGGTTGGAAATGGCCTTGACTTCCCCCGTCTTGGTTTCCATTACGATCACTGTTCCGTGATCCGCTTTGTATTTTTCAAGCTGCGCCAATAAAGCATGGTGTGCTATATCCTGGATATTAATATCAATAGTTGATATTACATCATAACCATCTTTGGGTTCAATGATATTGTCCATACCTATGGGCTTCCATTGGCCTTTTGCTATTTTTTGTTTCAATCGTTTCCCCTCGACACCTCTCAAGTATTGCCCAAAGGCTCCCTCCAAACCAACTCTTGTGTAATAACCGTTTTCATCTTTTCGTTCGTAACCAACGCTACGTTCCGCGATTTTGCCCAAGGGATGCTCCCGAACTGTTTTTTGTTCGACTATCAATCCGCCTTTATAGGGTCCTTTATTGAGGAGTGGAAAATCCTTTACTGCCATATAATCGGAATAGTCAAGGTTCCTGACCAATAATGTATATCTATTTTTATTTGCTTTTGCTTTTCGCAATAGTTGTTGATAATGCGAAGAAGACTTGCCAGTTAGTTTGGCCAATGCAAGCGATAGTGGTTTTACATTTTCCTTGAAATCATCAGCACTTACAGTTACTGCATCAAATCGGATGGTATATTTAGAAACCGATGTAGCCAATAAACTACCATCATCGGAATATAAATTACCTCGATTTGGGGCAATAGTGAACATTTTCTCAGTTCTTTTCATGGCTAGATCTCGATACTTGTCGCCATGTACCATTTGAATACTTACAAGCTTAAAGAGCACCGCACTGGCAAACAGGAAAAGAAAACCCGCTACAAAGTATAATCTGGTCAATATGCTTTTTTCGGTGACTGGCATTATTCTTTAATTGATTTAACTTTTATTTTTCTTGGTGGTGTTTCCGAAGGATATAGTCCTTTGCCCTCAACGGTTCTTGTAATGGTTGACTCCAATTTTAAACGTTGCACATCTGAACGCAGGTCTACGAATTGACTGCGCAATTCTTTGACCTCCTCATTCAAGGCCGCAATCTGATGTACTTTTTTATCGGCACTATGGGAGCTCCCGATCATGACCGTTGCCAAAAACGAGATAAAAATGATGAACAGCCAATTTTTAGGAGCATCACCACTCACTAAAAACTTGCCCCTGAGTACGTTTAAGATTCCCTCTTTCATGGTTATTCAAATTCGTTCCGCTATTCGTAATTTGGCGCTTCGCGCCCTGTTGTTCAATGCTATTTCAGCTTTTGACGGCACTATTAATCCGCCAACTTTTTTCAAGGGGACATCTGTATTTCCATAAATGTCCTTTTCGGGCTCCCCTTCAAACAAGCCTGACCTAATAAACCGTTTCACCAATCTGTCCTCCAAGGAATGATAGCTGATTACACTCAACCTACCTCCCTGATCCAGCAAATCGGGTACCTGTTCCAAAAACTCCTTTATGGCCTGAATTTCCTCATTCACCTCGATACGGATTGCCTGATAAATCTGGGCCAGTATTTTATGTTCTTTATGTTTGGGCAAAAACTGCCTTAATACCTCTTTAAGCTCGGTAGATGTTTTTATCGGAGCCTCTTCCCTACTATTGATGATTTTAGTGGCAATGGCATTTGCATTCCGCAAGTCGCCATATTTAAACAAGACCTTTCTCAAATCATCATACCGATAAGAATTTACCACATCATAGGCCGAAACCGTATTCTTTTGGCTCATACGCATATCCAAATCAGCATCGAACCGAGTTGAAAAACCGCGTTCGGCCTTATCAAATTGATGTGATGAAACCCCAAAATCGGCAAGGATACCATCTACTTTTCGAATGCCATAGAACTTTAAAAACTGTTTGAGGTACCTAAAGTTTTCAGTGATCAGTACAAAGCGTTCATCCTCGAACTTATTATCCAATGCATCTTCATCTTGATCAAATGCGTATAACCTACCGTTAGGCCCTAGTCTTTTCAATATTTCTTTTGAGTGACCACCACCTCCAAATGTCACATCAACGTAAACCCCATCTTCTTTAATATCGAGTCCGTTTACAGACTCCATTAAAAGAACCGGATTATGATAATTCGTCTCCATCATCACCCATTACCTCCTCGGCCAAACTTGCAAAGTCTTCCGCAGTCTCATCAATCACTTTTTCATAACTACTCTTATCCCATATTTCTACAATATTAATAGCCGAACTCAATACTACTTCCTTGGTTATCCCGGCAACCGAAATAAGATTTTTAGGAATCAACAACCTTCCGGTAGCGTCAATTTCTATCACACGTACCCCAGCAGAAAACCTTCGGATAAAATCGTTGTTCTTCTTTTTGAATCGGTTTTTCTTGTTCATCTTCTCCATTAGCAAATTCCATTCGGCCATGGGATACAGTTCCAAACAGGGCTGGAAAACCGATCTCTTAAGAACAAAACCTTGATTTAGTACAGGGGACATCTGATTTTTTAGGGCAACCGGAAGCATAACCCTACCTTTGGCATCGGCCTTGCAATCATATGTTCCTATGAAGTTTATCACGCTAAATCGTTCGGTTTATTATTTATAACTCAAATATATGTAAATTATTACCACAATTTACCACAATTTACCACTTTGTTTACGAAATTGGGCAATTTAGGTCTATCTACTACATAAAGGAGTGAGTATCAAACTATCCGCTCTGTACCTATTAATAAAGGGTTATAAAATGTTCCAGGCCTTTTTCATTTCGCATCCCAGCAATAAATAGGTATTTTACGGAAATGTCTATATTTGCCACTTAAGACCAGAAGTATCCTGAATGGAAGAAAAGATTATTACAAAGGGTAAATACCGATATATTGAGAAGGGGGAAGGAACCCCCATTATTATCTTACATGGTCTTATGGGTGGCTTAAGCAACTTTAAAGGTGTTTCTGAGCATTTCCCTACAAAAGGGTATAAGGTCTTGATTCCCGAATTACCTATTTATACTATGCCCTTATTGAAGACCAACGTAAAGAACTTCGCGATATTTTTAGAAAAATTCATAGAATTCCAAGGCCTTAAAGACGTCATACTTTTGGGTAATTCATTAGGGGGTCATATAGGCTTATTACATACGAGACTGTATCCTGAAATGGTCAAAGCCTTGGTCATAACAGGTAGTTCTGGACTCTATGAAAGTGCTATGGGCGATGGTTATCCCAAACGGGGCGATTACGAATTCATAAAGAAAAAAGCACAGGATGTATTTTATGACCCAGCTGTTGCGACAAAGGAAATCGTAGATGAAGTATTTGCAACGGTGAACGATCGTGTAAAATTGGTAAAGACCTTGTCTATTGCCAAAAGTGCCATTCGTCACAACATGTCAAAAGATCTACCTAAAATGAAAACACCAACGTGCATTATCTGGGGGGAAAACGACACTGTTACACCTCCAAATGTAGCCAAGGAATTTCATGGATTGCTTCCAGATTCCGAATTATTCTGGATTAAAAAATGTGGCCATGCCCCTATGATGGAACATCCAGATCAGTTTAATGAAATTCTTGACGCCTGGTTGGAAAAGCGAAATTTCTAAACCCGTTTTCAAATGAAAATTAAGTCGGCCGACTTTGTAATCAGCAATACCGATGTTGCCAAGTGCCCCAATGAGCCATTGCCAGAGTATGCCTTCATTGGTAGATCCAATGTAGGGAAGTCGTCATTGATCAATATGTTGACCGCTCGAAAAGGACTGGCCAAAACATCCGGTAGACCGGGGAAGACCCAGCTCATTAACCACTTTAAAATAAATGGGAATTGGTTTTTGGTCGATTTACCCGGCTATGGTTATGCCCGGGTTTCCAAAAAGGATAAAAAGACCTTTCAAAAATATATCACCGATTATTTTATAAAACGAAGGCAATTGGTCAGTGCTTTTGTTTTGGTTGATATTCGACACGAACCTCAAAAGATCGATTTGGATTTTATCGAATATTTAGGGGAAAACGGAATCCCGTTCAGTATCATTTTCACTAAAGCTGATAAATTGAAGCCGAAAGCAATTGAAAAAAAGGTGGATTCCTATATTAAAGAATTACTAAATGGAGTTTGGGAAGAGGCCCCGAATTACTTCATCACCTCATCCTCAAAAAATATTGGAAGGGAAGAACTCTTGAATTACATAGATGAGATCAACCAACAGTTTTTTCAGGAAAATAACTAGTGAATTCAAATTCTTTTCTGAATCATCGCGATCAAATCCTCAGCATTTTCCAGTTGATTCAATTCTTCCACATTTATGAATACCTCCAAGTTCTCCTTGGCTGTAATCAGTACAATGGGGTAATCGAATTTATACCCGAATTTGGAAGCATAGCGGTTTTTAAACTCGTCTTTATGCAAAAATTCCATTTTCAATGAAGTTGCTTCCCTGAATTTCTTCCAAATTCTGTTCTCGGTGAATGTACCATAGGTAATGTCACATAAGTTGCAAGCATAGGTACTTGGGCTGAATATTTTGTGTGCACCATCAATGATCATATTACTTAGACCCGAGTCTGCATTATAAACAAAAATCAATTTTTCTTGCATTTACTTCCAAGTGTTTGCTATCTAAAATACTATATTTAATGACACATTGGTCTGTTAAACCTAGATGTACTTACACAATCCATATTTTAGACAACTCTAATGAAAAAAATAATCCTAACTGCAATTCTGTTACTTGGTATTCTTAGTTGTTCCGAAAAAAAGAAAGAACAAAATCCCCCATTAGTCGCACCTTTTTCAAATGTTGACACCTTGGCCATCAATGACTGGTGGAATCGCACGGATAATCCCATTATCAACTTAAAAATAAATCGTGACAGTATTGTGGCATTTGGAATCTATACGGTTTCAAACGGTACCTTGAAAATGAGCGCCCAGTTATATCCTTTGTACCCTGAAGAATCGCGAGTGGTGCGTTTAGAAATCGAAGATAAAGGGGAATGGAAGGAAATCCAAAAACAAGTGGTGAACGATTTAGGGTGGTCCGCCCTATTTCGTATTGAAAATTGGGATGATACCAGAAATGTGAAATACAGGTTGCTTCATGGTGAAAAAGCGTCGTTCGAAGGCTTGATCCGTAAAGACCCTAAAGATAAAAATGAGATCGTTTTGGCTGCCTTGTCCTGTAATTCAAATAAGGACCGTGGTCTTAGGGAAAATTATGTTCGCAACATCAATCATCAGGACCCCGATTTGATTTTCTTTGCTGGGGATCAGTCCTATGACCATACCGAGCATACGGCCGCTTGGTTGAAATTCGGTCTTCAATTTAAAGAGACTTTTCGCAATCGACCCTGTATAACAATTCCTGATGACCATGATATTGGCCAGGGTAATCTGTGGGGTGAAAATGGCAAGGTTTCCACTGCGGAAGGAAGCTCTGATGGCGGTTATCGTTATCATCCCGAGTATGTGAAAATGGTAGAACGCTGTCAGACCGCACATTTACCTGACCCTTATGACGCTACTCCCATTGAACAAGGCATTGGGGTCTATTACACCAACCTGATATTAGGAGGAGTTGATTTCGCCATTATGGAAGATCGGAAGTTCAAATCAGGGCCCAAAGGTAAAATACCGCAACAAGGGCCTCGTCCTGACCATATCCGGAATCCGGAATATGATCCCGCATCAATAGATTTACCTGGATTGAAACTTCTTGGTGACCGTCAATTGCACTTTTTGGAGGATTGGGGAACAAAAAATACCCAATCGTTGAAAGTAGTGCTTTCGCAAACGGGTTTTTGTGGTGGTGCCCACATTCATGGTCAACTGGAAAATCGCTTACACGCCGATCTTGATTCCAACGGTTGGCCCCAAACTGGTCGAAACAAATCCCTTGCACTAATCAAAAAGGCAAATGCCGTACATATTGCGGGTGACCAACATTTGGCCACAGTAATTAAACACGGTATTCATGAATTTGGTGATGGCCCCTGGGCTTTTGTTGTACCTGCTATTGTCAATGATTATTACAGCAGATGGTGGTGGCCAGAAAATGAGAAAGCCGGTGCAAACCCAAACACCAATACTTCATTACCATGGACCGGTGATTATTTGGATGGATTCAATAACAAAATAAGCATGCATGCCTATGTAAATCCCGAAAGCAATTCAAGAGGCGGAGGTTATGGGTTGATACGTTTTAACACCAAATCAAATGAAGCTACTTTCGAATGTTGGCCTAGATATGTTGATGTTACCCAAATCGATGCCCAGCAATTTGAGGGATGGCCAATTACAGTTAATTTAAAATAAATATTCCAGGCTTAGTTATAGACCAACATGGCCAATCAACTTAATTTAGCAAAGGAGTTTGAGAATTATAAAAAAGACAGGTTATAAAATCTTTTAGCGCATTTCAAAAGGTTGCCCGGTACTTTCCAGAACAGTATACCAGAAGCCACCTTCCAAGTTGATCTTTTTTCTTTTATTGGTTACAGCCGAAATTGGAAGATAAACATATCGATTGTTCACCCGGCCCACAACAAACCTAGTTCTACCGGTCATTGCCCCATGAACGGCATGATAAGCCAAGCCATTACAGAATACGCTATCCTCAGGATTGGCCGGAGCGCTTCTAATAATATAACTGGGATCTATATATTTTATGGTTACTGGGGTATCATTCTTCTTAAAGAATTCCGAAATACGAGTCTTTAGCAACAACCCAATATCCTTATGCTTAACATTTCCGGAGGCATCGGTAACCTGTTCTTTTTCATCATCACTAAAAAGATGCTGTCCAGCACCTTCGGCGACTACAACTACAGCGTGATGTTTTTTATCCAATCGTTCCTTAAGATATTTTAAAAAGCCGTTCTCACCTTCGAGCTCAAAATGCATTTCAGGAACCAAAACAAAGTTGACCACGGGCATGGAAATTGCCGCCGAGGCTGCAATAAAGCCACTGTCACGACCCATTAACTTTACAATGGCGATACCATTATAAGCCCCGGTGGCCTCATTGTGGGCATCCCTAATGATGGGGTTGGCTACATTGTAAGCGGTTTCAAAGCCAAAAGTTTTATCGATAAGGTTAATATCATTGTCTATGGTTTTAGGAATTCCTATTACAGAAATATCATAACCGCGTTTCTTAATTTCCTCACCTATGGCGTCCGCGCCTTTTAAGGTGCCATCGCCCCCGATGGTGAACAATAGATCAATACCATTGTCATAGATATAATCAACCATGGTACCTACGTCTTGACTCCCTCTTGAGGAACCTAATATGGTTCCTCCAAATTGATGGATATCCTTAACAAAACTGGGGGTCAAATCAACAAAATCATGTCCGTATGAAGGTATAAGACCTTCATAACCGTAGCGTACCCCAAGAATCTCCTTAACCCCATAAAAATAAGTAAGGCCCATGACCAAACTGCGGATTACATTGTTTATGCCGGGACACAACCCACCGCAAGTTACTATGGCAGCCTTGGTTTTTCTTGTGTTAAAGTATATTTTTTCCCGTGGACCCGCTTTCACCATGGCCAAGGGCTCCTTTTTGCCTGCCAAACATTTTTTATATTCTTCCAACGAGGTATCCTGCAATATTTTTTCATCCTCTTTCACAAAGTTGAAAATATTATCCCCCCGCCTTTTACTCAGTCGTAAAGGAGAATCATATGAAGCTTTCCCTAAAATGTCGATATCGAATTTTTCTTCTTTTGCCATTTTTGTTGCTCGTTTATCGTAGCACTTAATTAAGCCCCAAAAGTACTACATATGCTTAAAAACTAGGCACTGAATAGTTCCTAAACTTAAATAAATTCTAGATTTCGGATTCGGATGTCGAATTTTTGGGAATACCTTAAAAAAAATCCCCCATTACAGCAAAATTTCAATACTATTCAGCATCAATTAATAAAATACCGTTAGCCTTTAAGGTCTAACTTTTCGGCAAAATAGTCACAGAAATCCTTCATGGTGGCCGTCATTTTTTCATCTTGTGTAGCCTTCATAAAAGTATCGGACAAAGAGATCAATGTTTGATGAAAAAAGATTTTCATTTCATCTACTGGCATATCCTTGGTCCAAAGATCAATTTTAAGGGATTCTTTATTAGTGCTATCCCAAACAGACAGTAACATGGCCTTGGCATCCTCATTTTTGATTCCGCCATCTTCGGCAGACCAAGTTAATTTTTCTGGAATCCGGTTCTCGTCCAATCCCACCTTTAATTTAATTTCCGATGTATGCAACTTTGCCATTTTTTATTTATTGGGTTTATAGTTCGATTCCTTAAAAATATCCGCTGCCGACAAATTCAATAATTGCGGTAGGTCAACTTCATTCTTCTCCATAAAGGAACGAACAATTTGCCATCCTACATACCGCCCCAATCGCCCTGGGGATTCATTATCCAATTCCAGACCAAATTTGGAAAATGGGGCTGGATCCAAAAATCGCAAAGACAATCTATTATCTGTACTATACAATAGTTCTTGTTCTATAAAATGCCGCCACATAGGCTCCTCATTTGCCTGGGCCCAAGCCAGTTGGTCTTTTGAATAAGTGATTTTTTGTTCATCGCTATGAAAAGGCATCAGCTTATCCTTAAGATATAAAATCTTGCCATAGTAAATCATACGAGCCAAGAATGTTCGGTCTTTAGGTCCCGGCACAACTTTATTGGCAAATGCACTTGCGATATTGCTGATAATAAAATCACGATTCATATCTGCCGCGATATAATTCTGCATACCGCCATAGTATTTATGGTCGGGGCCCAAGTAGTTATCCAAGCTTACGAACAGTAAGCTATCGGCCAAAATGATTCGATTATTATAGTCAACATCATTGGTAACCGTAATAATTCTAGGAGCTTCATATTTTGGAAAGTAATACTTGATATGCTTAAAGAGCATTTCAACATCAGCCAACTCTTTCTCAAAGTCGGCAAATTCAGTCCTGACCTCCTCCCTTAATTCAAATTGAAGCGAGTCTTGGAGTTTAGCAACCCATACACTATCGGGAGCAGGAAACAAGTAGGGATATGCCTTTCTTAATTTCGGAATATCCTCTGGGCTTGCCTGTGCAAATTCATTATCGAATCTAGAGACCTTTAGATCTACCTCGGTATTCAATATTTCATCAGGAATCTTATTTTCCCTTCCACATCCGAGAATGATCAAAACGCCAATAACAACTGTATAAAATGATTTCCTCATAAAAGTTCTATCCTGTTAATTTAAATCTTATGGAGCAAGGTTTTATTTTTATCCGGCAAAGTTACTAGTTTTAACCAAATATCAATTTTCATGAAAACCGAAAAAGTAATAACCCATATTGTAAATTGGTTAAAAGCCTATGCGGATAACGTCAACATAAAGGGATTTGTTATTGGAGTCTCTGGCGGCATAGATTCAGCTGTTACTTCAACTTTATGTGCGAAAACAGGATTGGACCTGCTTTGCGTTGAAATGCCTATTCACCAATCTGAAAATCAAGAAACAAGAGCGGCTAACCATATAAAATGGTTAATGAAAAAATTTGGCAATGTATACAGGCAACCTGTTGACTTAACACCGGTATTTGACAATTTGATTGCAGCCTTACCCCCTATTGCCAATGAGGAAGAACGTTTTATGGCTCTTGCCAATACAAGGGCGCGGTTACGAATGACCACTTTGTATTATTTCGCAGCCCTGAAAGGATACTTGGTGGCAGGTACCGGTAATAAGGTAGAGGATTTTGGCGTGGGTTTCTACACAAAATATGGCGATGGGGGTGTTGATTTAAGCCCAATAGCAGATCTATTGAAATCTGAGGTTTATGGGATTGCGAAAGCCCTAGGAATCAACCAAGAAATTGTACTGGCGCCGCCGACTGATGGGCTTTGGGGTGATGACCGCACCGATGAAGATCAAATAGGCGCTTCCTATCCTGAATTGGAGTGGGCCATGCAAAAAAATGATGAAGGAATGACCGTAGATGATTTTACCGGTCGTGAGAAACAGGTTTTTGCTATTTTTAAGAAACTCAATACGGCAAACCAACATAAGATGTTACCTATACCTATTTGTGAAATACCTGAAGTACTGAAGTAACCACTTAACTATTAATCAAGTATATAAAACGAATATAATGCCGTATTGTTTAAAATTAATCGAATTTTGTTAACCAAATTAGATAATTTAATCTTACATTGTATGTCAGTCTTTTCAAGACAACTATAAAGGCAAATTATCTAGAAAATTTAACAAAATGATTAAAGTGCTAATTGCGGACAACCATCCTATCATTAGAATGGGAGTTAGACAAGTATTGAACAATGCGAGTGGATTTGAAGTTGTAGATGATGTTTCAACTACTTCCGAGCTTTTTAACAAGCTGGAGATAACTTCCCCTGATGTGGTTATGTTAGAAATGGACATTCCCGAAATCAATGGTATCGCCACTTTAAGGAGAATCAAAAAAGAATATCCTGATGTGAAGGTGTTAATGTACAGTGGGCAATCTGAAGATGTCTATGCACTCAGTACCATAAGGGCTGGGGCATTTGGCTACCTCTCGAAAGCTTCTGATATTGATTACATCATTGCTGCCGTGAAGAAGGTTAGTGAAGGAAACATGTTCATAACCAATGAACTTGCTCAACGATTGGCTTTTGATGAAGGGACGCAGAAACCCCGTAGATTCTTTAGAAAACTATCAACCAGGGAAGTCGAAGTTCTAAAATTACTGGCCAGCGGAAAACGTAACAAAGATGTTGCACTGGGCCTTAACTTAAATGAGAAAACAGTGAGCACCTACAAGGCACGTTTAATGAAAAAGTTGAACGTCGACAATATGGTGGACCTGTTACAGCAAGCCAAAGCTTTGGAATTGTATTAAACCAAAAAGTTCAAGTGTTTAAAAACCCTGGCTTAAAGGTCGGGGTTTTTTATTTTCATTCTTGAATTTTCAACATAGGGATTATGATAAGACCCTGTTCAGTTTTTTATTCAATAGTTTGTTCAACTGCAGGTAGTTCATAATCTCCTCCAGCGTTTCACTATTATCCCCCATTTTTTCCGAAGTACTATGTTGTAATGCTTCCATTCTTCTTTTTATCAAGTAGCAGCGCAGGGTTAAAATTGTTTCGCTCACTAATTGCGATACTCCGAATTTTTTATCTTTTGGATAGATGTCCTTGCTCTCCCAGTTATGCAAAATGTACTTTTCCTCTTCCATTAAAATAGACGTTATCTCAGCCATCATTTCTTGATCCAGTTCCGCTATGAAGGTGTTGATCGCGAAATCTTCCTTGTGATTCAATTCTTGGATCAACTTATAGTAAATGTTCTTAAAATGTGGATTAGTAAGTTCAATTTCATCATCCTGAAGATCTAGGTATATTTTTTCATAGACTTTAGCCTCCAACGATTCTGGTTCTAAAATCAAATCGCCTTCCTCATTCTCTTTTAAAACAAGATCTTCAAATTCTTCTTGTTCATTGCCATACAATAATAAAAGTTCTATGATCTTACGCTCCAACTCATATTGAATATCAACCTTTTCTGGTAAAGGTTCGTTCTTAACAACATCGAAAGCCTTGTGCTCTTGCTTTACTTTTTTCGAGGCATCGGTAAGGTTTTTTTTTCCGATTTGGGCCAAGGTATTGAACAAAACCGCTTCAGATATATTCATGATCTGGGCACATTCCTGAATGTAGATTTCCTTTTTTATGCGATCGGGAATCTTTGAAATGCTATGTACAATATCCCTAACTGTATCAGCCCTTTTTATAGGGTCGTTCGCAGCTTCTTTCACCAGCAAAGAGGCTTTGAATTGGATAAAATCCTTGGAATTATCCTTTAAATATTGTGTAATTTCCTCGAGTTCATTGTTCTTGGCAAAACTATCCGGGTCTTCGCCTTCCGGAAAGGTGCAGACTTTAACGTTCATTCCCTGCTCCAAAATCAAATCGATACCCCGAAGCGAGGCACGCAGGCCTGCAGCATCCCCATCGAACAACACGGTGATGTTCTTGGTCAACCTATTTATAAGCCTAATTTGCTCAGGTGTCAAGGCCGTACCACTGGAAGCCACAACGTTATGGATGCCTCTTTGATACAACTGGATAACATCGGTATACCCTTCGACCAAATAACAGTTATCGTCTTTCGCTATAGCCTGCTTTGCAAAATAAATACCATAAAGAACCTTGCTCTTATGGTAAATTTCACTTTCAGGCGAATTTAAATATTTTGCGGCCTTTTTATCATTGGTAAGTATGCGGCCACCGAACCCTAGAACACGACCACTCATGGAATGGATGGGAAACATGACCCTACCCTTGAACCTATCGAATTTTCTGGGATTATTAGGGTTGTTTGCATCTTCCTTAATGATGGTTAGCCCTGTTTTCTCAAGATAATCAAGCTTATACCCTTTTGCCAAGGCTGTCGTTGTAAAACCATCCCACTGGTCCAAACAGTATCCAAGTCCAAACTTTTTGATAGTCTCGTCGGTAAAACCACGTTCTTTAAAATAGGTGAGACCAATTGCCTTGCCCAATTCCGATTCCCACAACATTTTGGCAAAATGACCTTGGGCAAATTCTGAGACCAAATACATGCTTTCGCGCTCATTGACTTCCTGCTTCTGTTCATCGGTACGTTCGGTTTCCTCTACATCGATATTATATTTCTTGGCTAAATATTTAATGGCTTCCGGGTAGGTGAAATGCTCATGCTCCATAAGAAATGCCACAACATTACCGCCCTTGCCACTGCTAAAGTCCTTCCAGATCTGTTTTACTGGGGAAACCATAAAACTCGGGGTACGTTCATCGGTAAAGGGACTCAATCCCTTAAAATTGGAACCTGACTTTTTCAATTGTACAAAATCACCGATAACCTCCTCCAATCGGGCGGTTTCATATACTTTATCTATGGTCGATTTTGAAATCATTGGTAGTACACAATAGCGAATAAAAATAGGCAATTTTAGTTTATCTTAGATAGCCTAATCAATTCTGATGATACTATTTTTTGGTACACGACCCGGAAAAGAAGAAATACAAAAGCTACCTAATGTGAAATGTGGTTTTTGTGGACAGACAAATACCCTCACCGCAGTAATCCAGGCTAACTATTTCCATCTGTTTTGGATAAAACTCTTTAAAATCTCAAAGCATAGGGTTATTGAATGTTCGCATTGTAAAAGGGTGTACTACAAAGAGGAATTCACAAGGGAAATGGAAAATTCCTTGATGCGATGAGATTTCGATGCGAAGAAAAAAGATTCCCGCTTTCGCGGGAATGTAATAGAAAGTGAATCCTCGGAATAACACACCAAGGATTCGTACTATCTATAAATCAAACCGAAGGCCCAGTGAGATATTATTCTGTTCGATCGCTGCGTCTTTGAAAATTGGATTAAGGTCGTATTTAGCATATAACAGCACTCCATCAAAACCTACATAAGCGCTTAAGCCATAAACCAAATCGTTGGTGTTGTACCCTCTTTTGAGTTTGTCCTGTACTTTCTCACCATTACGGTTATATTTTAATTTTTGACGGGTTCCCATATTGAATCCGCCATAAGCACCTATACCCAAACGGAATTGATTGGTTAACGAGTATCGCATGGTCTTTTCGGATTTGTGCAATTTAGAAGGACCAAATTCCAGATGAACAGGAAACACCAAATTATCCATTCTCAACTTGGATTTTCTTAAGTCATATTCAAATTCCTGCAATTCAACTTGGTCGTTCTCAACAACAAAGTATTGATTGTCCTTGGGTTTAAGACCATTGAACTGAAAGGAAAATCCATAATGCAGTCTTACAAAGTTGGTATTTTCAAAAACTCTTGTTCGCCATGACCAACCCATTTCAAAAAAGCGGCTACCCCCAATTTTGTAGGGCGAATCATTGAGAGTTTGGCCATCGATCAAAGCGTTATTAAAACCTATGGCCAATACAATATCGGAATAGGTTCTTCGATCATATTTCAACTCTTTTCTCATTCTTCTTCTTCTATTTTCCCAAAGCATTGATGACCCATCCGCTCTTTTAAGGTCTATATTGATTTCTAAAGCGGAAATTCCTGTACTATCGGCTGCCTCAACGTTCAAAACGTCTCCATCATTACGCTCCATAAGAAGGATTTCATTTTCGATAATCGCGATTCGGTTCTCAATGTTCAAAGCTCTTTTTTTGGCTGCTGACTCCTTTAGGACCTTCGTCTCTTCATAGCTAATCTGGTTTTTCTCGTACCGCCTGTTTATTTCCTCGACCTCAATTTTAAGTGCTTCTTTCTCCTGCTCACTTATTTGTTCTTTTTGCTTTTTTAACTGTTCAATTTTTTGTTGATAATCCTGGTTTTCCTGGGCGGATGCATTTTGAATTACCAATGAAACGATGAACACAATTAGATAAATGGTAATAATTCTCATAACACTTTAATTTAACTTCTTCCCCTACCACCCCTCCAAAAAAGGGGAGGTAAATGGAAGAATGATGATTGATTGATTGATGAATATTTAATTATTGCGATCAGCGACCGCGGTTCTTACTTTTAGAAAACCTGTTTTTAAGGATTCGAAAATTTGTTCTCTAAACGATTTATCGAGCTCTCCTTCGACCTCATTCAATAAGGCCATAGCATCTACTTTTCCCTCTTGATTGAAGATTTTATCGGCCAATATCTCATTTTGCGCCTCCCTTAAGAGTGAATCGATCTCGGTATTTGAAATTGAAAGGTTCTTATTTTCCAATAAATCTACCTGCGCTACTAATTCAGCTATCTTCATATCGATAAGTTGTTCTTTTTCATTGATTTCAGCATCACTTTTCTCAACCTTTGCCATGGTTTCCTCCAGCTTAAGGGTTTGAGAAGTGGCAATTACAATCGCTTCCTGATATATCTGCTGGTCTTTAGTGGGCTTTTCAGGTTGAACTTGGGTTTCGATCAATTGATTTTCCATTATATTCCCTTCGGATAACACCTCTTGGTTCGCTGGAACCACATCAATTTGTTTAGGCGTATCCACAATTTGAATTTCCGAATCAATAGGATCAACCTTGGCATTGAAATAAAGCGTTGTAACAATCAATATCCCAATAAAAACCGCTGCAACACTATACCAAAAAAACGCATTTGATTTCTGGTTTTCAGTTGTTTCAAGTTGGGTTGCAATTTTCTCCCATGCATTGTTAGAAGGGCTTATCTCCCGTTCGTTCAACTTACTTTTTATGTGCTTCTCAAATTTATCGGGTTCCATAACCTATGATATTTTGTTTCTGTAACTTTTCCTGTAACATCTTCCTTGCCTTGAATAATTGTGATTTCGATGTGCTTTCCGACACCTCTAATAAATCTGCAATTTCATGGTGCTTATAGCCTTCAATAACATAGAGTACAAATACCATTTTATAACCTTCAGGTAGTGAATCGATCAACAATTGAATATGTTCAACATCCATATCGGTCGAAATTGTTTCTGTATTGGCATTACTACGTTCATATAATTCATCATCATAGACGACAAATTGTTGTTTTCTAACATGGGAAATGCTCTCATTGATCATTATCCTACGTATCCATCCTTCAAAACTTCCTTTGAATTTAAATGAGTCCAGTTTATTGAAAACTTTAAGAAAACCGTTGATCATTACGTCTTCAGCAAATTGCAGATCTTTTATGTACTGCCTGCAAACGCCTAACATCTTAGGGGCATACTTATCATAAATTCGCCTCTGGGCCTCTTGATTCCCAGCAGATGCCTTTTTTATGAGTTGCTTCTCGTTGTTGTAAAATGAAATGATTTTCAAAACGTTTAATTGGCTCCTATAAGGATAGACGCATTATAAATGAAAATAGTTGCCTATTGAGTGATAAATAATTTTAATGTACTGGTTAACAAGGGTTACTATTCTATTTTTTTCTATCAACCACGTAGTTCACCATAAGTTCCAAGGAGTCTCTATATTGCGATTGCGGGTAGGTAAACAGTAAATCCAATGCCTGTTTTTTGAATTCATGCATTTTTGCTTCCGCATAGGTAAGGCCCCCTTGGTCTTTTACAAACCCAATCACCTCTTTGACTCTTTTTTTATCCCGATTATGGTTCTTCACCGAATTGATCAACCATCGCTTATCGGATTTAGAGCAGTTATTTAGTACATGTATTAGAGGTAATGTCATTTTCTGCTCCTTAATATCTATTCCAGTAGGTTTACCTATTTTCTCATCTCCATAATCAAAGAGGTCATCTTTTATCTGAAAAGCCATACCGCAATACTCCCCGAATTTTCTGAAGAGCTCCACCTCATCTGATTCAGGCTTTACCGAACAAGCACCCATACTGCAACAAGCAGCGATCAAGGTTGCGGTTTTTTGACGGATTATGTCATAATAAACTTCTTCATCAATATCCAACCTTCTTGCTTTCTCAATTTGAAGCAACTCCCCCTCACTCATTTCCCGTACTGCAACTGAGATTATCCTCAACAGATCAAAATCGTCATTATCAAGGGATAATAGAAGTCCTTTTGAAAATAGATAATCACCCACCAACACGGCAATCTTGTTTTTCCAAAGTGCATTTATTGAGAAAAAACCACGGCGTTTGTTACTTTCATCCACTACATCGTCATGTACTAAACTGGCCGTGTGTATCAATTCTATGATTGATGCGCCACGATAGGTACGTTCATTGACTTCACCATTATTCAAAAGTTTCGCCGTCAAGAAAACGAACATTGGTCGCATTTGTTTCCCTTTGCGGTTTACAATATAGTAGGTAATACGATTGAGGAGGGCCACTTTGGAAGACATGGATTCCCGGAACTTGGATTCGAAAAGTTCCATTTCCTTATTAACGGGTTCCTTTATTTGAGATACAACTTTCAAATAATCTAGTTTTTGTTTTGCCTGGATTGGTCAATAAATTTAGCGAAAATAATATGGTATCATCCTAAATATAAAAGCCGAATTGACAAGTGTCATGACTTATTCGCCAATTGACCGCATGCGGCATCAATATCCTTGCCCCTAGAACGGCGAACGGTAGCTGTAATCCCCTTCTTCCCAAGGGTTTTAACATACATCATTATGGCCTTCTCATTTGCTTGTTGAAACCTATCATCATCAATAGGATTATATTCGATCAGATTGACCTTTGATGGGGCAAAACGACAGAAATCCACCAAAGCATCAGCATCGCTTTGGGTATCATTGATTCCTTTCCAGACCACATATTCATAGGTAATTCTACTTTTGGTTTTACTATACCAATATTGTAAGGCTTCCCTTAAATCAACTAAAGGGAATGTTGCATTGAATGGCATAATAGAAGTACGTATTTCATCTACTGCCGAATGCAAGGAAACAGCAAGATTGAATTTGACCTGCTCATCGGCCATTTTTTTTATCATTTTGGGTACACCCGAAGTCGAAACAGTGATTCTCCTTGGAGACATTCCCAATCCTTCTTTGGAGGTAATCTTTTCTATGGCCTTCAAGACGTTGTTATAGTTCATCAAAGGCTCTCCCATACCCATAAAGACAATATTACTAAGAGGTCTGTTGAAATATAGCCGGCTTTCATTATCGATGGCAACTACCTGATCGAAAATTTCATCGGGATTCAAATTGCGCATACGCTTTAATCTGGCCGTAGCACAGAAATGGCAGTCTAAGCTACATCCTACTTGACTTGATACGCAAGCCGTTGTTCTTGTTCGGGTCGGTATGAGTACAGATTCAACCACGAGATCATCATGCAAACGAACAGCATTTTTTATTGTACCGTCTTCACTGCGTTGTATTTGATCGACTTTGATATGATTTATTACAAAATTGGAAGTTAAAAGATTACGGGTTTCTTTAGAGATGTTGGTCATCGTTTCAAAGGAATGTGCAGATTTCTGCCAAAGCCATTCATATACCTGATTGCCTCTAAAAGCCTTATCCCCTTTCATGACAAAAAAGTCGCGCAATTGATCTAAGGTCAATGCCCTAATATCTTTCCTCTGTATTTGCTCTTCCATACATTTCAAAAACCACAATAAAAAATCCCACTTTCAATAATCATCGATAAAGTGGGATTTTACTTCTTTTCATCCTGTCCATACCTACCGCTCCTATAACTTCCATACGGGATTGGCAAAAGACATAAGCTATATGATCAACATGGCATCACCATAAGAATAAAACTTATAGCCCTCCAAAATCGCTTCTTTATATGCTCTTTTCATTAAATCATGGCCAATAAAAGCAGATACCATCATCAATAAGGTAGATTTTGGTAAGTGAAAATTGGTCACCATACAATTTGCTATGCTGAAATCATAAGGAGGGAAAACGAACTTGTTCGTCCACCCATTGAATGTATTCAAGGTCTGTTCTGAGGAAACAGCACTTTCCAATCCACGCATAGCTGTTGTGCCCACTGCACAAACTTTGCGTTTATTCCTTTTTGCTTGATTTACTATTTCTGTAGCTTTTTCATCAATAATCAGTTCCTCGCTATCCATTTTGTGTTTGGACAAATCCTCTACTTCAACCGGATTAAAAGTACCCAAACCAACATGAAGTGTCACCTCAGCAAAATCAATCCCTTTTATTTCCAATCGTTTCAACAGGTGCTTTGAAAAATGAAGTCCAGCAGTTGGTGCAGCAACGGCACCTTCATGCTTGGCATAAATGGTTTGGTATCGTTCTTCATCTTCAGGTTCCACATCCCTTTTAATGTATTTAGGTAGGGGAGTTTCGCCTAATTCGCGAAGCTTTCTTCTAAAATCGGTATACGATCCATCATATAAAAAACGCAATGTTCTTCCTCTGGATGTGGTATTGTCAATAACTTCAGCGACCAGGCTTTCATCTTCCCCAAAATATAGCTTATTGCCAATACGTATTTTACGGGCGGGGTCTACCAAAACATCCCATAGACGTTGCTCTTCATTAAGTTCCCGAAGTAAGAACACCTCAATTCGTGCCCCTGTCTTTTCTTTATTGCCGTATAACCTCGCAGGAAAAACCTTCGTATTGTTCAATACCATGACATCACCTTCTTCAAAATAGTTGATCAAATCTTTGAACATCTTATGTTCAATTTTACCTGTTTCCCTATGGATGACCATTAGCTTGGATTCGTCCCTATTCTCAGCAGGATATTCAGCCAATAAGTCATTAGGAAGCTCAAAATTGAAGTGTGATAATTTCATTTGGTAGTAATTATAGTTTTTTATTTACAAAATTTTGCGGCTGCAAATATACAACCTCGATATAGGGGATGTCAAGTAAATCGTTAATTAAATAAGAATTATACTTTTCGAAGCTGAAAACGCAGTTTTTCAAGATCATCCCAAAAATCAGGATACGATTTTGAAACTACCTCAGCATCATTGATTATTAAGGATGTTTTTAATGCCAAAGGACCAAATGCCATTGCCATTCTGTGATCGTTATATGTATTTACCGCTACTTCGGATACTAGCTCTTGAGTTGGGGCCAAACGTAGGATCTTGTCGGTTACTACAACCTTTGCCCCGAATTTAGAAAGCTCAATTTGCATGGCTTCCAACCTATCGGTTTCTTTTATTTTTAGTGTATGTAAGCCTGTAAGTTCACATCCAACACCCAATCCAAGACACGTAACTGCCATGGTTTGTGCAATATCCGGGGCATTTGATAAATCACATGTTATAGCATCAAGTTCACATTTCCTCACTTTTTTCAATACAATTTCATTAGTTGAAAAAGAGGTCTCCACACCAAAATCCCTGTATATATGTGCAAGAACACTATCTCCCTGTAAACTATGTTTTTTATAGGATTCCAATTTAATTTCAGAGCCAATTTCACTCAAGGCAACTATGCTATAAAAATAAGATGCGGAACTCCAATCGGATTCAACTACAATCGTGCAATCCGCTACTGTATATTTTGGTTGCACCTGAATCACATTACCATTGAACGATGTCGAAATGCCAATTTGATCTAGCAGTGCCAAGGTCATTTTAATATAGGGTACAGACGTAATTTCCCCCATTAATTCAAGTTCCAAACCGTTTTCCAAGCTAGGCGCAATGAGTAATAATGATGAAATATATTGACTACTAATATTGGCAGGTAAGCTGACTTTATTTTTGGTTAGTTTCTTTCCCTTTATCCTCAACGGTGGATAGCCGACAGCATTCACATATTCTATTTCTGCCCCCAAGGCAAGTAATGCATCGACCAAAATTTTCACGGGCCGCTCGGTCATGCGCTGTGAACCGGTCAAGGTTACGGTCTTGCCCTCTTGAGAGGCATAATAACCCGTTAGAAAACGCATTGCCGTGCCTGCATGGTGAATATCGATAACACCCTCGGAAATCTTTAAGCCTTTGCGCATCACATCCGCATCGTCTGAATTCGATAGGTTTTGAATTGAAATATTGGGATACAAAGCTTGCAACAAGAGCAAACGATTTGACTCACTTTTGGAACCTGTGATTTGAATGTTGGAATTAAACAGAGAACTGGGCGGACCAGCAAGATGTAGCTTCAAGATTTGCGTATTTACAAAGAAAGCTCAAATATACTACTATTTGAGTTTTTCATTACGCCGATGCCTTTCATGATCACGTTTGGCCTTAAGTTTTAATTTTTTATCGAATGCCTCTTGCAGATCAACTCCCGTTTGGTTAGCTAAGCAAAGTACCACGAAAAGCACATCTGCCAATTCCTCACCCAAATCCTTGTCTTTATCCGATTCTTTTTCGCTTTGTTCACCGTATCTACGTGCTATAATACGGGCGACTTCACCAACTTCCTCTGTAAGTTGGGCCATATTGGTAAGTTCATTAAAATAGCGTACGCCATGTTCTTTGATCCAATTATCTACCTCCTGTTGTGCTTTTTGTATGCTCATTATTCCCTTTTTTTTGTGTCAATTATTAGAGTCACAGGACCATCGTTCAATAAATCAACTTTCATATCGGCCCCGAAAACACCTGCGCCCACTTTTTTTCCTAAATCATGCTCTAACTGAAGTACAAATTGTTCGTATACTGGAATTGCAATATTTGGTTTGGCAGCCTCTAAGTACGATGGTCTATTTCCTTTTTTTGTTGAGGCATGTAAGGTAAACTGACTTACAATAATGGCCTCCCCATCAATCTCAATCAATGACTTGTTCATTACCCCTTCGCTATCATTGAATATACGAAGGTTCGTAATTTTTCGTGAAAGCCATTCTATGTCTTCTTTAGAATCCTCATTTACAATTCCTAAAAAAATAAGCAGACCATTCCCCATTTTTGAGATGGTTTTTTCCTCGACGGTAACACTTGCCTTTGAAACTCTTTGAACTACAGCTCTCATAATGCGATTCGCAAATTAAAAAACAGGATGATTATGCTATTAATTGTCACCAAAATTATCAATTCTGTAGGTATCATCTTCACCGGTAATCATCTGCACATAACTCTTGTACCTACTCCAAGCCACCTCATTATTCTCAAGTGCTTGCTTTACTCCACATTTAGGTTCATCTAAATGAAGACAATTATTGAATTTGCATTCACTTTTCAGCTTAAAGAACTCTGGGAAATAGTCACCTATTTCATCCTTTTCCATGTCGAAAATACCAAAACCCCTAATGCCTGGTGTGTCTATGATTCGAGCGTCAAAACTCAAGTCGAACATTTCTGCAAAAGTAGTAGTGTGTTGGCCTTGTAGATGTTGTTCCGAGATTTCAGTGGTCTTTATATTCAATGTTGGCTCCAAAGCATTGATCAATGTGGATTTGCCCACACCAGAGTTCCCGGAAAACATGCTTGTTTTACCTAACATCAATTCCTTTACCTTATCAACATTCTTGCTGGTAATGGCAGAAATACCGATACAGGTATATCCTATCTTTCGATATAGGTCTGCCAAGTATCTTACTTCCAACAATTCTTCTTCATTATAACTGTCAATTTTATTGAACAATAAGATGGCAGGTATATCATATGCTTCCGCAGTCGCTAGGAATCGATCAATGAAAATAGTATAGGTTTTAGGGTTTTTAAGCGTAATCAATAAAAAAACTTGATCAAGGTTAGCCGCAATAATATGGGTTTGTTTTGAAAGTTTGACCGACTTTCGAATGATATAATTCTTTCTATCCTCTATTGTCGATATCACGCCTATGGTTTCATCGCCAATATGCTCAATTTGAAATTCAACCTTATCACCAACGGCAACAGGATTAGTGCTTTTTATTCCTTTTATGCGAAATTTACCTTTAATACGACATTCATAAAAATCCCCTTCTGTGGATTTAACAGTATACCAACTTCCTGTTGATTTATAAACAATGCCCTTCATTTAATACATTGGAGTAAGCGATTCACACAAAATAACGATATTTCTTCATAACAATTGACTTATATTTAGACCATAAATAACATCTAAACATTTAAACATGAAAAAACTATTTCTTTTTGTAGGCCTCCTATGCCTAATGTCTTTTGAACTTAGCGCCCAAGAATTTAAGGTAATTACCAGTGTAGAATCAATTGTACCTAATGGTTTGGGAAGATCAAGGATCATCAGCGCCTTGGAAGATAAAGATTATAAGGAATTCTCAAGTATTCAAACTGAAGAAGACAACACTAGAAACAAGTCTAAAAGACAAGAAATTCGTGTTAAGAATTTTGAGGAAACTAAATTGTTGAATTTCTATAACATTGGTGGTATTCGCTTTCAGAATATTGCCGCGAATGATGCTATAATCACGTCAAAAATAAATACGATGATCGCTGAGGGTTGGGAATTGGCTTTTGTAACGAGTGCTGTGGAAAGTGAAGGAGGAAAAGGAGATGGTCAAGGTATTTTTATTACCCGATATATATTTAAGAGATAAAATAAAAAATCCCGGCCATGGCCGGGATTTTTTATTGCCTAGTCTTTTATATAAACCCTACCTCCGGCCAGGGTTTTCTTGTTTATATCCTTAGGATTCCCGTAAACATATACATCCCCCCCTGCTTTTACATTAATATCGACCTTATCCGACGCATAGATTTCGGCTTCGCCTGCAGCAGTAATCTTAATGTCTGTATTTGAAGTTTTAAGCTCACGACCTTCAAAAATACCCCCTGTATTCAAAACAATCCATTGATTTTCAGCTAATCCGGAAGCTTCCACGATACCTCCTGTAACCGCACGAACCTCTAAATCAAAGACATCAAGCCCTGCCTTAATTTGGGCTCCCTCTTGGGATCGTAATTCTAGATGGTCTTGCTTGATCAGTTCGTTGCAAACGATTTTTGCACCCTCATTGCCATCAATAACATCCAAATGCTTATAAAAAACTTCTATGAAGGTATCCTCACCTGTGAACTTCTTGTCTAATTGCATTCTCAACTTCAGAATGCCGTCGGAATTCACAACTTTAATGTCATATACATTTTCGCCTTTTATCGTAATCCTATTTTCATCTGATTTGATGAGATTTACCTCTATTAAATCGAAGATTTTTATTTTATTAAAGTCACCGACTTCTTTATCTATCATTCTTTGAGCTGAAGCGGTCAATGAACTTATTACCGCGAAAAGGAAAAGTACTTTTTTCATTGTTATTCTCTTTTGATTTATGTAAAGATTAAAATCAAGAATGAATGTTACAGTTTTGTAAAAAGAATCCCGATAATTATCGGGATTCTTTTTTTAAGACTGCATGATCTTTTCTTGATGGTTGATCGATTCTTGGTGAATGGCCTTGAACATTTTAAGCACGAACTCCTCGCTCAATCCTTTTGATTCTCCTTCCAATATCATGGCGCCGAGTATCTGGTTCCAACGATTGCTTTGTAGCACTGCCACATTCCTTTGTTTTTTGAGCTCCCCAATACCATCGGAAACCTTCATTCGCTTCCCAAGAGTGTCGATCAATTGATTATCTATAATATCAATTTGTGCCCGCAGATTACTAAGCTTGTTATTGTATTCCGCTTCTTCATCGGTCTCTTTTCTAATACGCAAATCTTTCATGATCTGAACTAAGGTCTTTGGAGTTACTTGCTGGGCCGCATCACTCCATGCATTTTCTGGATCATGATGGGTTTCAATAATCAAGCCATCGTAATTGAGATCCAACGCCGTTTGTGAAACATCGAATATCATATTCCTATTACCGGTAATGTGCGATGGATCATTTATTAAGGGTAAATCGGGGAATTTGGTCTGCAATTCAATCGCAAGCTGCCATTCGGGGATATTTCTATATTTGGATTTTTCGTAGGTCGAAAATCCCCTATGGATCACTCCCAGTTTTTTAACATCCGAACTATACATTCTTTCCACTGCACCTAGCCATAATGATAAATCGGGATTCACAGGATTTTTGACCAAAACAATTTTATCAGTGCCTTTTAAGGCTTCCGCAATTTCCTGAACTATGAAAGGACTAACTGTGGAGCGAGCACCGACCCATAACAAATCTATGTCATGCTCAAGAGCCAATTCTACATGTGCCCTATTGGCAACCTCAGTAGCCGTCTTCAATCCTGTTTCCTCCTTTACTTTTTGCAACCATTTGAGACCCAGGGCTCCGACTCCCTCAAAGTTACCTGGGCGTGTACGCGGTTTCCATATACCAGCACGATAATAGTTAACATCGGTATCTTTTAGCTCATGTGCTATCTTTAAGACCTGTTCTTCGGTTTCCGCACTACATGGTCCTGCGATTACCAAAGGATGATCTAATCCTAAATCATCTAACCATGTTCTCATTTGTTTTGAATTCTCCATTTTAGTATCCTATTATTTATTTAATGGTATTCCTTTTAATATTTTCTTTATTTTATTCGTATTGTTCATTTCATTATAAATACCCCTGTAATCGTCCTCCAGTAACAATTGCCTAAAATCCTCCAAATTTTGGATATACTCTTCCAAGGTCTCTATCACATTCTCCTTGTTCTGCTTAAAAATAGGCGTCCACATAGCTGGTGAGCTCTTGGCCAAACGTACCGTACTTTCAAAACCACTACCTGCCATGTCAAAGATATCACGTTCATTTTTTTCCTTTTCTATAACCGTTTTACCCAACATGAAAGAGCTTATGTGTGATAAATGGGAAACATATGCAATGTGTTTGTCATGTGCTTCCGGATTCATATATCTGATTCGCATTCCCATTTGTTGAAATAGTTCCAATGCCTTTTCCTGAAGCTTGAAGGCGGTCTTTTCAATTTCGCATATAATATTGGTCTTACCCTGAAACAATTGGTCAATTGCAGCTGAAGGACCTGAAAACTCGGTACCGGCAATGGGATGGCAAGCCAAAAAATTGCGCCTTTTAGGATGGTCTTCCAAGCCTTTGCACAAAGTAGCTTTTGTCGAACCAGCGTCAAAGACCACGCATTCCTCATTAATTTCCTCTAGAATTTTAGGAATTTCTGTTACTATTCCATCCACTGGAATACTCACGATAACGACATTGGCCTTATCCAAATCATCATAACTTGCCTTTACATCAATTAAATCCAAAGCCATCGCCTCCTCTAAATGGGATGGATTGCTATCAATCCCATAAATGGTGGAATGTGGGTACAGCCTCTTAATGTCCTTGGCCATAGAACCCCCAATTAATCCGATACCGATTATAAATACATTCATTCTCTTAATACTACTCTTTAAACAAAAGGCTATTTAACGCTATACGAAAACCTCAAAACCGCCCCAGTGCTTCCTTGATTTTTGCTTCCTTAACACAAAGTGAAAACCGAATATAACCTTCACCATTGCTGCCGAAAATTGTACCAGGGGCAATAAAAATATCCTTTTCATAAAGAATATTATCAATAAATTCTTCCGAAGCCAAGGCACCATTTGGCAGTTTTGCCCAAACGAACATACCTACCGCATTTTTGTCATAGGTACAATTCAACCTATCAGTCAAAATGTACATCAATTCCCTCCGTCGTTGATAGATTTTATCCAATGATTTAAACCAATCTTCACCACTTTTCAGGGCAGCAATGGCCCCTTTTTGAATACCGTAGAACATTCCAGAATCCATATTGCTCTTGACCTTTAAAATAGCATTGATATGATCTTCTTTCCCCAAAACCATACCTACACGCCAGCCAGCCATATTAAAGGTTTTGCTCAATGAATTCAGTTCCAAGGCAATTTCTTTTGCCCCTGGAATGCTTAAAATACTAATTGGACTGCTACTCAGGACAAAGCTATACGGATTGTCATTGACCAATAATATGTGGTTCTTATGGGCAAAATGGATCAACTTTTGTAATTGATCGGTATTCGCTATTGCTCCTGTCGGCATATGCGGATAACTGATCCACATTAACTTAACCTTTGTCAAATCTTGTTTTTGCAGCACATCCAGGTCAGGAAACCAACCGTTTTTTGCATAAAGATCGTAGAGTTTAGGCACTCCCCCTACCAATTTGGTAACCGATGAATACGTTGGGTATCCCGGATTTGGAATCAATACCTCATCTCCATCATTTAAAAACGCCAAACTTATATGCATGATACCTTCTTTGGAACCCATTAAAGGTAAAATCTCGTTATTTGGATTAACAACTACATTGAACTTGGCCTCGTAAAAGTCGGCAATTGCTTCTCTTAACTGAGGTAATCCCTGATAGCTCTGATATTGATGTGCGCCAGCTTCTGAAATTGAATCCTGGATTGATTGTAACACCTCTTCCGATGGTGTTAAATCAGGACTGCCAATGCCCATATTGATAATAGGCCTACCCTTGGCTATAAGTTCGCGAACCTCCCTTAATTTCTTTGAGAAGTAGTACTCTTCAACTGTTTTTAGTCGCTCGGCAGTACGAATCATGTTCTGGCATTTTTATATTCACCCAATACTCTAAAGTCCTCTGACATAATCTTTAAAAGTGATTTGGCCTTGTCAAAATTATCATATTCATCGAAGGTCACATCAACGAAGAATGCATATTTCCAAGGGGTCTGTATAATCGGCAAGGATTGTATCTTGGTCAAATTCAAATTACAATCGCTCATTACGTTCAATACGGTAGCTAAACTTCCTCTTTTATGATCGGTAACAAAACGCAATGATGCCTTGTTAATCACATTCTTAGGTAATTCTTTATTCTTTGTCTTAACGATAATAAAACGGGTAGCATTGTTTTTTATGGTCTGTATTTCGGGTTTAATAATCTCTAGATCATACAAGTTGGCTGCCACTTGCGGGGCTATGGCCGCAATGCCCTTGAGTTGTTTCTCATGAATTTGTCTAGCCGTCTCTGCCGTATCTACATCCTCGACCATTTTTATCCCCGGTATGGTCTTTAAAAACTCCCTGCATTGCAAAAGTGCCATAGGGTGCGATCGAACTTCGCAAATTTCATCAATTGATTGGCCTTTAAGTGCCATTAAATTATGATGTATGTTCAAATAGTGCTCACCTATAATATGTAAATTACTATCATAGACAAGGGCATAATTAGGAATAATCGAACCCGCTATTGAATTTTCAATGGCCATTACACCTTTATCAGCAGTACCGTCTAATAGAGCGTCTACCAATCCATGAAAAGACATGCACTCGACCAAGCTAACCTCATCATTAAAATATTCCCTAACCACTTGGTGATGGTTAGAACCTTTAATTCCTTGTATGGCTATCTTAAAACTCATCGTATTTTTACTGATTACAGTACGCTGGCGTTTATCGCATAAAAAAAGTCCCGTTTTTCACGGGACTCAATGTTATATTTTTAATTGCAATACACTACAACAGTCCCGTTTCCCTTTTAAAAAAAAAGAAAAAATAAAAACCGTTATAAAAAAATTGCTTCGCCATTATATCGTTAAAAGTTAGGCTAAGGTAATTATTAAATTTAAAAATCAAATTTTATCTACTCCTTTTTTTGATTTTTTCACTTATGGCAATATTCATTGCAGTATTCTTCTAAAAAAGCTTGGTTTATTAGGAATTATTAAGAATGAGGTTAATTGATTTATTCAATTCATCTTGAACACCTGGATTTGTACAATTGGTCAAAATTGAGAATACCAGCTGTTCCTTGGGATAAACAAAGAGATTGGAATAGCCCCCAACACCATTTCCCACATGACCAAAATAAGATCTTCCCATCGTATCCTCACTAACTTGCCAGCCCAACCCGTAATAGGTACTAATGCCATTAATGGTTTCAGCAGTAAGAAACTCCGATATGACCGGATGATTCAATATTTCCTCGTCCAAAAATGCCCTTCCAAATCTGGCAATATCATGAGAGGTTGAGAGATACCCACCACCTGCCAGCTTGTACTGATTATTGACCGGAACAGCTTTTCGAAATCCCAACCTACCCCTTGAATAGAAAGTTGCCCACCTATTTAACTCGTTTCCCGTTAATCTAGACGGGTTTGAACTATTTTCTGGAAAGGTATTTTGCATCTCGAAACTATCCAATACTATTTCTTTTACATATTGTTCAAAGGGGATACCACTGGCCTCTTGCATGGCCAATGAAATCAAAACCCAATCATAACTATTGTAATGGTAATTTGTCCCAGGCTTAAAAAGTAGCTCGTCATCTTGAAAGATCTGTAAACTCTCTTTTATGGTAAAGGCCTTGTTCAACGCATATTCCTTGCCTCGATACCCCCTTATTCCTGCAGTGTGATTGGCCAATTGTCTGATGGTGAAATCATATTTTTTCTTTGGGAAATAAGGAACGTAATGATAGAATGATGTATCTAGTTCAATGACCCTGTCCATGACCATGCGGGCAAGAGCTGTTGCGGCAATGTTCTTGGAAATACTTGCAATTCTGAATATGGTTTGCCGAGGATTTACTTCGATTTCCTTTTCTATATCGGCGTGACCATAACCTTTCTGAAAAAGCACATTTCCTTTTTTAAAAACTGTAATCGATAAACCGGGAATCTTCTTTTCTTTAATTAAGGAGTGGAGCAATTCATCGGCTTCTGCCATTTCCTTGGGGATTGGATTAGGAAGTGGTTTGTTTTCAGAAGTGAATAGGTCTTTTAGGTATGTAAAAATCGATTTCAATTATGGATACAAATTTAATATGGAAGTAAAACCAACTAACCTCTAAATTATGGAATCTGTTCTATACAGGAACCACACAATCTAGATTATAGATTTATACAGAAAATAACGGTTTACCCATTTTACCTTAATTGGCAGAAAAATTAAGAAACTTAACCCACTTTCACCCTATCCACAAGTTTATTGGACTTTTACAAGGTAGGCTGTTATACTGGGGAAAACCTTTTAATATCAATCTATAAAAATAAGCTTGCCTGTATACAATTCCTCAACATCAACCGTTGTAGGTTTGTTGAAGCTGATCACATCACCCGTTCCCCGAATAATACCAGAAACTGATTGTTGTGGATTAATTCGCACATCATTTGTGCCTCTATGGTTTAATGCAACGTTATTCGCAGTAAGGAATGCTGCTTCAATGCGGGAATCCCCGGCAGCGATGGTTACATTTAAATTTTCGGTATCTCCCCTTAAATTGAAATATGCAATACCATTGACTGTTATAACTACATTTTCTGCATCCAATTCCAAATCGAATTCGCCATCTGTAGTCTCCGCTTCAGGTTCATTAAAACTTTCAGAATACAATTGCAAAGAAGGGTACGCCAATATACCATCACTCCTAATAGGTAATCCCGTACTACTTCTAATCTCAAAAATATTGGGTGATGTAACAAACACCTTTGTGATGCCATAATCCCTTAAAAAGTTGCAACCATTTTCATTACGCATTATCAATCGGTCACCTTCCACTTTGGCAGAAACTTCTTTCAGAAGGTATTCCCCTGTCTCGATTTCAACTTTCTGTGTATCTCCCTGTTTTAAGACCAAAGCTACTTTTTCGAAGACAGTAATTTTTGAAAAATCAGCTACATCAACTTCAGTACGTACAATTTCACCAGCATTTTGAAAGCAATCAAATGCATTCTCGTTGTTGCAAGAAATAAAAATTAAAAGCAGTCCTAAGTGCAATACTTTTTTCATAATCTAAGACCTATCCCAAATTCAACGGCTTCAGCTTTGGCACCGTGTGATTTTAATGTAATGGCTCCAAATACCCTATTTCCAAAATAACGTTTTAATCCTATTCTATTATACATACGCCCCTCAAAATCAAAAGGATAATACACATAATACCCTAATTGGGTGATAATAGACATTCTATTAATGAATAATTCATGACCCAAAAATACACCAATACGCTTATAATCATCATCAGCTGAAACTCCATTTTCTGGAAAAGAAATAGACTGAAACCGAATCAGTTCCTTTAAAAAGTTTGAAAAATAAACATCTACGCCAAGTTGAATGGCATTTTTTCTTGCCAAACGCTTATCTGCATAGGCAGATACTATATAAAAAGGGTATTGGCCCGAATCAATTACATCGCTCTCATTCAGACCAAATCGAAAGGCCAGATTGTATTTGACAGGTTCTATTATTTTGTCTTGAGGTCCATTTTTTATATAATCATAGGTTTTCTCCACATTTAGATCATAGATCAAACCGGCGTTCAAAGCAAAAGTATTAGTTGATGTGTTCGGTGCTTTAAAATTGGCATTTGAATAATGAATAAGGGATATGCCTGCTTTAAAACCCAGGCTTTTGAAGAGATTCTCTTTATGATAATTCAACATTAGGTAAGTTGAACTCATAAAATGTGAACCATAAGCATTATTCCTAAAGTTTTCATTCTTATCGTAAGGATCGGTATTAAATGCAATTCCCTGTCCGATTCGAAATTGCATTAGCCTCTTGAAAAAATAAAAATTATAATGTGCATACAGGCCAATATTATGCCCCAATGTTGCATTGTTCATATTCTGATAGATGAAAGAACCCCCAATATCGGGATAGTTGTATTCTTCTTGCCAGACTTCATCACCGTACGTTTTGCGATTATAACTTAAAATAAAACCTGCCGGATGGTCTGAAATAAGATGCGAAATATCAGTATTATGAAGCAATATCGAACCATAATACTGATTAAGGTCAAGGGTATGTTTTTTTAATTTCCTGTCCTCGTTTTGAGGGAAACCAATAACAAATACTAAAATAAATATGGGAAGTAACCTTAGGTTCATGAGGTGCAAAAGTAATTCTGTAGTGCTTTGTGCACCGCACGAAGTTAATACATTTTGTAAACAACATGTCCTATGAAAGGTTTACATCAAAGTTTTAAGATCCTTTGACAGCTCTAAAAGATGCCTTTTGCTATCGCATGAATATTATCCGATTTACCCATTGAATAATAATGTAGCACAGGAACGCCTTTGGCTTTTAGTTCTTTGGACTGCTGAATGGCCCATTCAATCCCCACTTGACGAACTGCTTTGTTGTCTTTACAATCATCTATTGCATCAATCAATTCTTGGGGTAGATCTATACGAAACACCTGTGGTAATAATTTTAAGTGTCTTTTGACCGCGATTGGTTTTAAACCTGGAATAATAGGGACATTTATTCCCATTTTTCGTGCGTTTTCCACAAATTCAAAAAATTTTGTATTGTCGAAGAACATCTGTGTGACGACATAATCGGCTCCTGCATCAACTTTTTCTTTTAATCGTTTTAAATCTGACTGCATGGAGGGGGCTTCCAGATGCTTTTCTGGATATCCAGCTACGCCAATACAGAAATTTGCGCAATCATCGGTTTCTATCACTTCGTGAAGATACTTACCATTGTTTAGATTTTTAATCTGTTTGACTAAATCAATGGCATAGGAATGTCCTCCTTTTGTAGGTTCAAAATAGGTTTGCTCCCTCATAGCATCACCTCTTAAGGCCATCACATTCTCAATCCCCAAGTAATGACAATCAACAAGGAGATATTCTGTTTCTTCCTTTGTGAATCCACCACACAATACATGGGGAACGGTATCAACATGGTACTTATGTTGTATCGAAGCACAAATTCCTACAGTACCTGGTCTCATACGTGTTAACTTTTTATCCAAAAGTCCATCACGATCAATATAAACATATTCCTCACGAGAAGTCGTTACATCAATGAAAGGTGGTTTAAACTCCATTAAGGGGTCGATGTTATTATAGAGCTCCTGTATACTTCTACCCTTTACCGGTGGAATTAACTCAAAGGAGAATAAAGTCTCCCCCTTTGCATTTTTTATATGATCCGTTACCTTCATTTAAGCTTGAATTTCTTCAGTATTTAATATTTTCTGTTACCCTTTGAATTGGGAATTCCAGGATATCCCCTTGACTAATTCAGGGATATCCTGGAATTCCTAACACAAATCTAATCATCCACAATATTTGGGGCCAACCATTTGGCCGCCTTTTCCATTTCTATATCTTTTCGATTTGCAAAATCTTTAACCTGATCTTCCTTTATTTTTCCCAAGCCAAAATAACGAGCTTCGGGATTCGCAAAATAGTAACCGCTTACACTCGCGGCAGGCCACATGGCCAAACTCTCGGTAAGCACAACACCTATTTTTTCCTTGACACCCAAAACCTCCCAAATGGTCAATTTTTCCAAATGGTCTGGGCATGCAGGATATCCTGGTGCCGGTCTTATACCTTTATAGGCTTCCTTAATCAGATCTTCATTACTCAAACGCTCATTAGCCGCATAACCCCAATGGCTTGTGCGCACTTCTCGATGCAAATACTCCGCAAATGCCTCAGCCAGCCGGTCTGCCAATGCTTTTATTAGGATTGCACTATAATCATCGTGGTTCTTCTCATATTCCGCAGCCAATTCGGCAGTACCAAATCCCGTACTTACGCAAAAGCATCCCATATAATCTTGGATATTCGATTCTTTGGGAGCAATAAAATCCGACAGTGCAAAATCAGGTACTCCTTCTCGTTTTTTCAACTGTTGTCTTAAAGTACGAAAAACATATTTTTTGCCTTCGGAATCAATCTCAATATCATCATCATTTATTGTATTGGCCTTAAAGATACCAAACACTGCTTTTGCTTTCAACAACTTCTTTTCCAAGACTTCCTTCAACATACGCTGGGCATCGGCATATAACTCATTGGCTTGTTCGCCAACAACCTTATCGTTCAGGATATCTGGGAATTTTCCGTGCAGTTCCCAACTTCTAAAAAAGGGACTCCAGTCAATATAAGGAACTAATTTACCCAGATCAAGATCATCAATAACCTGAACTCCAAATTTGTTAGGCTTACTAATTTGGGAAGTTTCCCAATCGATTTTAAACTTATTCGCTCTAGCGGCTTCAAGTGATTTATATTCCTTGTGCTGTGCGCGGTTTTTAAACTTTTCACGGAATATCCCGTAGTCCTGCTTTATGGAGCGTTTGTAACCATCAGCAGTTTCATTTTGTAATAAATCGCCCACAACGGTTACGGCCCTGGAAGCGTCATTAACATGAACAACTGCGTTTTTATATTGTGGATCAATCTTTACGGCTGTATGGGCTTTACTGGTAGTAGCACCTCCAATTAGCAAAGGAACATTGAAGTTTTGTCGTTCCATTTCCTTTGCCAAAAATACCATTTCATCCAATGAAGGCGTAATCAATCCGCTTAAACCAATAATATCCACATTTTCCTTTTTGGCGGCTTCAAGGATTTTCTCAGGCGGAACCATTACCCCTAAATCAACGATGTCATAATTATTACAGGCAAGGACTACACTAACAATATTCTTACCTATATCATGTACATCGCCCTTCACCGTAGCTAAAAGAATTTTACCAGCCCCTTGGGAATCCCCTTCTTGTGGATTCAACAGCTTCTCTTCTTCGATATATGGGAGCAAATAGGCAACCGCCTTTTTCATTACCCGCGCTGATTTTACCACTTGGGGCAAGAACATTTTTCCACTACCGAAAAGGTCGCCCACTACATTCATACCGGTCATCAAATGGCCCTCAATTACCTCTATGGGTTTTTGAACATTTTTCCTGGCCTCTTCAACATCTTCAACAATATATTGGTCAATTCCTTTTACCAAGGCCCTTGTTATGCGATTTTGCACAGGTTCCTCACGCCATGACAAATCAACTTTTCTCTCCTTCGCCTTGCCAACAACTGACTGGGCAAAATCCAGTAATCTTTCGGTAGCATCATCCCTTCGGTTAAGGATTACATCCTCGACCCGATCTAATAGGTCTTTTGGAATATCATCATACACTTCGAGCATGGTAGGATTTACAATCCCCATATTCATTCCAGCTTGAATGGCATGGTAAAGGAATACGGAATGCATGGCTTCCCTTACTGGGTTATTACCCCTAAAACTAAATGAAACATTACTTACACCTCCACTTACACTGCAATAAGGCAGATTTTCCTTTACCCATTTGGTTGCCTCGATAAAGTCGACTGCATTTTGTTTATGCTCGTCCATACCTGTAGCAACAGGAAAAACATTTAAATCAAAAATGATGTCCTCGGGAGGAAAGTTAACTTCGTTGACCAAAATATCGTACGAACGCTTTGCAATTTCCAACCTACGGTCATAATTGTCGGCCTGACCCACTTCATCAAAGGCCATTACGACTACTGCCGCCCCGTAACGCTTGATGAGTTTCGCCTGATGGACAAACTGATCCTTACCTTCTTTAAGGCTTATAGAGTTTACAACACATTTTCCCTGCACAACTTGCAGACCTGCCTCGATAATCTCCCATTTAGAACTATCGATCATAATAGGTACGCGAGCAATATCGGGTTCTGCCATCACTAGATTCAAGAACTTGACCATGGCTACCTTGCCGTCGATAAGTCCGTCATCCATGTTAATGTCTATTATTTGTGCTCCTCCTTCAACCTGGTGCCTTGCTATATCCAAGGCCTCTTCATATTTCCCTTCTTTAATAAGTCGAAGAAACATTCTAGAACCTGCTACATTGGCACGTTCACCAACATTTATGAAATTACTTTCAGGTGTAACGACCAAGGGCTCAAGACCACTTAACTTTAGATATTTAGTTTTAGATTTGTCCATTTATTTGTAATGAAAAACTTGTGGAAAAGGTTTATAAAAATGATGCAATAATTCTTTCCATTCTTGGTATTGGGGGGATTTTCGAAAACCGGTTCCATGATCTTCCAAAGTTTCCCAATTTACCAAAAGGATATGTTGCGATTCTACTTCAATACACTTTTTTAATTGATGTGACAAATATCCTTTCATTGAGGCAATGATTGAAGAAGCGTGTGCAAAAGATTGTTCAAAATCCTTGGACATACCCTCTTTAATGTTCAATATAGCGACCTCTAAAACCATAGTTCAATGAAAATATATATACCTACTTATGCGGTAATTACAGATTTTCGAGGCTTATAATCCTTAACCAATTCTACCATCGCCTTAATATGTTCTGGGGTGGTACCACAGCAACCTCCAACAATATTAACCAATCCCTTTTCGAGATATTCCTTTATTTGCAATGCCATTTGTTCAGGGGTTTCATCGTATTCCCCAAAAGCATTGGGTAAACCGGCATTCGGATGGGCCGAAATAGCAAAATCGGTTCTTGAGGACAATACCTCTAGATGTGGTAACAATTGACTTGCCCCCAAGGCACAATTAAACCCAACCGATAAAATGGGAATATGGGATATGGAAATCAGGAAAGCCTCTGCATTCTGACCCGATAAGGTCCTGCCAGAGGCATCGGTAATCGTTCCACTGACCATAATGGGCACTTCGATATTCCGTTCCTCCTTAACCTCCTCGATAGCAAAAAGTGCCGCCTTGGCATTCAGCGTATCAAAAATGGTCTCAACTAAGAGAAGATCCACTCCCCCATCCAATAAAGCTTCGACCTGCTGCCTATAAGCAATACGCAGCTCATCAAAAGATATTGCCCGATAGCCAGGGTCATTCACGTCTGGTGACATACTTGCAGTTTTATTGGTGGGCCCAATACTCCCAACTACGAATCTTGGCTTATTGGGATTTTTTGCTGTATACTCATCCGCGACTCTCTTGGCGATTTTGGCAGATTCAAAATTAAGTTCATATACCAATTCCTCCATTTTGTAGTCAGCCATGGCAATGGTTGTTGCTGAGAAAGTATTGGTTTCAATAATATCTGCCCCGGCCTCAAGATATTTAGCATGCACGGTCGCAATCGCTTCCGGTTGTGTCAAGGATAATAGATCGTTATTTCCTTGTAAGGGTTGAGGCCAATCTTTAAACCGTTCACCTCGAAAATCGTCCTCAGTAAACCCATATCGCTGCAACATCGTTCCCATCGCACCATCTAAAACCAAAATTCGCTCTTGTAATATCTCCAATATATCTTTCATTTCTATCTTTACTAGTTATAATCCATGATTACAATGATGTTCTACCCAAAGATTATAGATTCAATATTCAATTTAAATGTATCAAGAATGGAAGAAAGGAAGATCAACGTTTAATATGAGTTATCTTTCCTGCAATTTGCGTGATAGAATGTAGCACCTTCTTTAAGGAAAAGGGTTGCCAAGGTTTCATAGGGTCTAGTCCCTCCACCTTTCTTGATAACATTTTCAATTTATTAATGAACAGGATGTAAAGAAACGCTAAAGTTCATTCATAAACAAGGAAACGCCAAATATTTAGGCCATCATCATATTAATCCGTTCTATGGATTTATCAATGGCTTGGTTATCTCATTCATTTTTGCAACTTTCTGGTCAAAATTTCCCTTTATGGTTTTTCGGTACGTATTTAAATTTAAAACCATTTGATTGATGTCTTCAGGAATAACATCCTCAAAAAACTGACGCAGTCTTTTGGCAGTGGTCGGTGATTTTCCATTGGTCGAAATCGAAATTTTGACGTTTCCTTTAGTAACTATACCACCCATATAAAAATCGCAATATGGCGGGTTATCAGCAACATTGACCAATTTATCCAGTTTTCGGCAATCTTCGAAAACCTGGACATTTATATCAGGATCATTGGTAGTTGCTATAACCAAATGTCTTCCTTTGAGGAATTTCTTATGGTATACCTCCTTAATCAAATTCACATTATATCTTTTGGCGACTTCCAATGTGCCCGTCTTGAATTCAGGGGAAACCATTATGACATTTGCATCTGGACTTGATTTGGCCAAGAAGGTCAGTTTTTCTTCAGCAACATTACCCCCTCCAACAATCAATACGGATAGCTGAGCGGTTTTTAGAAAAATAGGATAAAGATTATTTCTTTCCATGATTAATGCTCTAATGAAACTTCTAAATATTTTTTTTGAATTTCCAGAATCCGTTCCCTGTGCTGAACAACTTCCCCAATAATGATAATGGCCGGATTTGACAGTTCCTTTTTTTCAACTACTTCCAAGATGGAAGCCACGGTGCCCACACCCACTTTTTCATTTTTTCTGGTACCATTTTGAATAATGGCGATAGCCGTATTTGATTTCCCTTCCTGAATAAAGAGGTCAACAATAGCCGATAATTTACCCATACCCATAAGAATCACAATAGTGGCACTGGATTTGGCCGCTAAATGAACATCATTGGATAATTTATGGTCCTTTGTAGTTCCGGTTATTACCCAAAAACTTTCTGATGAACCCCTTTTGGTCACTGGTATGTGTTGAGCTGCTGGTACCGAAACAGCTGAAGATACACCTGGCACCAGAGCCACCTCCAAACCGTGAAAGGCTGCATATTCCATTTCTTCCGCTCCCCTGCCAAATACGAATGGGTCTCCGCCCTTTAATCGAATCACATGCCCATGGGTCCTGGCCCTCGAAACAATCAAATCATTTATTTGATCTTGATGAAAGGCATAGCATCCCCTTCGCTTGCCAACAAAAATATGCTCTGCATTTGGTGCATACCCCAATAACCCATCATCGACCAATGCATCATATAAAACCACATTGGCTTCCAATAAGGCCCGAATACCTTTTAAAGTAATGAGGTCTGCATCACCAGGGCCTGCCCCCACCACTGTTAATTTTGGTTGCTTAAACACTTATCAAATCAATTTTCCTTAAAGTTTCGACACGATTCAGAAAATCCTGTGCATCTTCCAAATAACGCTTGGCAAAATCAGCAGTTGGTTCGTATTTGTTGATTTTTAAAACCAAATCAGAAAATCCATTGTCCAATTTCATTCTGTTGGAGGCCACAAAAATCGCATCAAAATCCTTTATTATACTTGCATGGGTATTCGTTTTGGTATTTTCAGCTGTTAAAAGTGCTTTTGCTGCATTCACCATTGCAGCATAGGAATGATAAATGCTAGCAGCCCATTTACCGTTTTGATAAGTTGAGATAGCATTTGATAATTTCTCTTCACTTTCAAATAACAAGGTGGCAATGAGGTCAATCACGACTCCTGCACACTCCCCTATGCCAATAGCTTTCCGGTATCTTTCTTTTGAGCCCCAGTCAATGAAATCTTCTTGCGTTAGGTTATTCAAATTACCCAAAGGTTTTAACAAATCATAGAAATAAGGTTTACCCCTCTCGGTATAATAAGCAGCAAAGGATAATCCTCCGCCATTGGTCTCAAAATCATTCAATATTAAACGTAAGGCCTCTGGACCTCTTTTGCTGGGTACTTTTATCACTTTATCTGCGAACAGTCCCTTTCCGTTTCCTAAATTACCTCCACCTAGAAGCACTTGCAATGCCGGGGCAACCAGTTTGTCCTTGGTATTTATTGACATGCCCTGGAAACCAATATTGGCCATACTATGCTGCCCGCAGGCGTTCATGCATCCACTTATCTTGATAACCACATCAGGATTACTGACAAACTGCGGGTATTCCTCTTTAATTACTCTTTCCAATTCCCTGGCAATTCCTGTACTACTGGCAATACCGAGGTTACATGTATCGGTTCCTGGACATGCGGTAATGTCTAGGGCTTTATTATACCCGGCATGGGCAAAACCAAGTTTATCCAATTCCAAGTAAAAGAAGGGAAGCAATTCATCCTTTACATAAGGGATAAGAATATTTTGACGAAGGGATAACCGTATTTCCCCAGCTGCATATTTTTCTACCAATTCGGCTAGTAATCGCGCCTTATCCGTATAAAAATCACCCAATAAGACTTTTATGCCAATAGCGACATATCCCTCTTGTTTTTGAGGTATAAGGTTTGTTGATTTCCATTGTACATATGCCTTTTGGTCAAGAATCTCGATTTGTGGGAAAGGTGTATTGGCAATTTTTACCTTTGGAAACGAGTCCGTATCAATAGGATATGTCTTAAAGGGTACTGCCTTCTGTTCTTCCTTTAGAAGATTTTTGAAACCTTCTAATCCCACCTCTTTTAACAAGAATTTCAACCTTGCTTTGGCCCTGCTCTTTCTTTCACCATACCGATCGAAAACGCGAACAACACCGTCCATTAATGGAATGATCTTATCTGAGGGAAGAAAAGTGAACAACTCATCGGCATGGCGTGGTTGTGAACCCAACCCACCCCCCAGCAATACTTTAAAACCCCTTATCCCATTTTCGATTTTTGCAATAAAACCGATATCATGCATATAGGACAATCCAGTGTCCGCATCACTTGACGAAAATGACACCTTGAACTTTCTTCCCATATCCTGACTTATTGGGTTACGCAAGAAATACTCAAAAAGGGCATGCGCATAGGGAGAAACATCAAAGGGTTCTTCAATATCGATTCCCGCTGTTTCACTTGCCGTAACATTTCGAACAGTGTTACCACAAGCCTCTCGCAATGTAACTTCATCTTTCTCTAATTGTGCCCAAAGCTCAGGTGTCCTGTCGAGATCAACATAATGAATTTGAATGTCTTGCCTCGTGGTAATATGCAATCTACCGGTAGAATATTCATCGGAAACGTCGCAGATTCTATTAAGTTGCTTGGAAGTCACTTTGCCGTAAGGCAGCTTTATTCTGATCATCTGCACCCCAAATTGCCGTTGTCCGTAAACACCGCGGGCCAAACGAAGACTTCGAAATTTTTCCCCATCAAGCTTACCCTCCTTAAATTGTCGGATTTTGGCCTCCAATTGGATAATATCCCTTTCTACAATCGGATTCTCGATTTCTGTTCTAAAACTTCGCATATCGTATTTCTTTTAAAGAGTCTAGTACTAGATGATATTATTCTATAATATCTATAGGTTTTATAGACTATATCTCGATTATAGGTTTGAATGATTGGCTACCACATACATCAAAATCACGTAATGTTAGTCAATAAACCCTGCTCCTACCGTATTGTTTGTTTGTGTATCTATCAATATGAAAGACCCATTGGTTCTATGGTCTTTGAATGCATCAAAGAAAATGGGCTTGTTCAGTTTAAACGATACTTTGGCAATATCATTTATATTAAGCGAATCTACGTTTTCATCTATACCGGAATAATCTGGATTGATTTTGTAATGGATACTATCAATTTTTGCCAAAACCTTATTTATACCGTGCTGTAGTACATATTTACCCCCTGAATTTAGATTTTTGGTATCCATCCAAGAAATGGTTGCTGTAAACTGTTTATCAATAGTCGGCAAATCCGCTACCTTCACTAGCATATCACCACGACTTACATTGATCTCGTCTTCCAGTGTTATGGTGACCGATGAACGTCTGGATGCAGTTTGGCATTTTTCATTATAAAAGTAAATGTCCTTTATTTTTGATTTAGTCTGTGATGGCAAGGCAACAACTTCATCGCCCACATTTAGTTCTCCACCATAGACCTTACCGGCAAATCCCCTAAAATCATGGAATTCAGTGGTCTTTGGTCGGATTACGTATTGCACTGGAAATCTTGGGGTCCCTACATTATAAATATCCTTTCTATCCAATTCCTCCAAATGTTCTAACAAAGTTTGACCTTCATACCAAGGTGTATTTGTTGATGTATTTACCACATTATCCCCCTTTAAGGCGCTTACTGGAATAAAGGTGATGTTCTGACCTTTATAATCGCGCTTTCCCATTAGCGCTTCGAAATCAGCTTTTATAGCACTATATACAGACTCAGAAAAATCAACTAAATCCATTTTGTTTATGGCCACAATAACATCTTTGATCCGCAAAAGATTATTGATAAAAAAATGACGATTGGTCTGTTCAATGACTCCCTTTCGTGCATCGATCAATATTATTGCGGCTTGTGATGTTGAAGCACCTGTTACCATATTCCTCGTATATTCAACATGGCCGGGCGTATCGGCGATGATGTAACTTTTTTTTGGCGTTGAGAAATAAATATGGGCTACGTCTATAGTGATTCCTTGTTCCCGTTCCGCCACCAAACCATCGGTAGCCAAAGAGAAATCCAAATAATCATACCCTTTTTGTTTACTTGTTTTTTCAATGGCCTCCAATTTATCTGTAGTTAACGATTTAGTATCATATAAAAGTCTACCGATCAAGGTGCTTTTCCCGTCATCCACACTTCCTGCTGTTGCTATTTTTAGTACTTCCATTTTTATTGCCCCCCTTATAGGGATATTAATTTGATATTATCGTTACTTAGCGATTCCCATTTTCATAGGAATGAAAAGTTCTATTAAAAATATCCTTGTTGTTTTCTTTTTTCCATGGCCGCTTCCGAACGTTTGTCATCAATCCTGGCCCCTCTTTCTGAAATAGTCGATTCCCGAATTTCCTGGACCACGCTCGCAATATCTTCCGCTTTGGATAAAACTGCGGCTGTACAGCTCATATCACCAACTGTTCTAAATCTGACCACCTCTTCCAACACCTCTTCATGGTCCTCTTGGTATACAAAATCGGAATGTGACCAAATCAATCCGTCCCTTAGGAAAATCTTCCGTTTATGTGCAAAGTATATTGACGGAATTTCTATCTGTTCCTTTTCAATATAAGACCATACATCTAGTTCTGTCCAATTTGAAATGGGAAAAACACGAACATTCTGCCCCATTTCAATTTGACCGTTCAACATATCAAAAAGTTCGGGTCTCTGATTTTTCTCATCCCACTGCCCGAAATCATCGCGCACTGAAAATATGCGCTCTTTGGCTCGGGCCTTTTCCTCATCGCGCCTTGCACCTCCAATGCAAGCATCGAACCTGAACTCTTCTATAGCATCCAATAGCGTTGTGGTCTGCAACGAATTTCTACTTGAATATCTTCCCGTTTCTTCTTTTACTTTTCCTTGGTCAATAGATTCCTGTACGTTACGTACAATCAATTCCAATCCAAGTTCATTTACCAAACGATCCCTGAATTCAATTGTCTCGGGAAAATTATGACCGGTATCAATATGCATCAAAGGAAATGGAATCTTTGCTGGATAGAATGCCTTTTGAGCCAAACGTACTAGCGTTATTGAATCCTTTCCACCGGAGAATAGCAAAACAGGATTTTCAAACTGTGCCGCCACTTCCCTCATAATATATATGGCTTCGTTTTCCAAAGGATTTATGTATGATGTGTCTTTCATAAATACTGAAGTTATTCAATGTTATTAAATGTGTAAACCACATTCGCGGTTTTCTAGGACCTTTGTAGGGTCAAAATAGGTATGTTCGTTTTGCAGATTCCTTTCTTCCAAATACATATCCAATTGCCCATCGCTCCAATGATAAAACGGACTCACTTTCAGCACACCATTATTACTCAAGCTCAGGATATCCAAGGTGTTCCTGTGAGCAGTCTGGCCTTTTCTCAAATTGGTAAACCAAACATCGGGTTTAATCTCGGCCATGGCTCTTCTAAAAGGTTCCAATTTTACCTGTTCGGTAAATTCGGCATGCCTTTTATCTTCTATACCTGGGATACCCATAGTCACATCACGATGGGCAGAAGTTTGCCTGGGAACAAATAGTTTTATATTCAAACCCAAGATTTCTATAAGCGTTTCTGCATGTTTATAGGTTTGTGGCGTATTATATCCGGTATCGCACCAAACTACGGGAATGTTCTTTCTTACCTGAGTGACTGCATTGAGTATTGCCACTTCGTAAGGCCTGAAATTGGTAGTTACCACAGGATTATTGGCATATTTTATAGCCCAAGAAATGATTTCCTCCGGAGGCATACCCTTGAATTGAATGTTTAGTTTTTTAACTTGATCTTTTGAAAAATCCATCTTTCCAGTATTATAATTGGTACTTATCTATTTTCCCCAGCTAACCAAATTCCAAAGTCTTTCGTGGAAAAAATACAAAACCATTTTGGTTAAAAAATCGATAGAAGCAATAGAAGCAGCTATGGTAATTTTGCCTGTGAGTAAATAGGATATTAGTAAGGTATCCAAGGTACCCACCACCCTCCAACTTAATGCCTTTGCTACGCTACGTATGGGTTTTTCCGACTTTTTATTGGTACTATAATCACTTCTTGTTTGCTTTTTATTTAAAATAAGTTGGTCTGTCAACATTAGAAATAAATTAAATTCTTTTACCCTATGGATTTAATAGAGAAAGCAAAAATAGAATTATTAACAATACCACCACGTTAAATTTTAATAAATATTATATATAACCTATTGATTTAATAGATTTATAACAAAACCAGTCTATCATTGAAATATTATAGGATTTCCAACCCATTTAATGCAGATTTACGGGATATTGGCCCCTGTGACCCAATTATTTGGAATCCTAAGGTTTACTTGATCAAATCGGCTAAGGTATTATTACGATAAATTGCCAGTGCGCTATCTCTAACTTGAAGCATTAACTTATGTACGGCACATGCATTTTCATCGGGGCAATCATCACATTTTTCATAGAAATTCAAGCTTACACAAGGTACCATTGCGATAGGACCTTCGAGAATGCGCATAACATCGGTCATAAGAATTTCTTTGGGTTCCTTTATAAGATAGTATCCTCCACCCTTCCCCTTTTTAGATCCAAGAAGTCCGGTCTTGCGCAAGTTCAAAAGAATACTTTCCAAAAATTTTTGCGAAATATTCTCATGCCTTGCAATCTCTGCAATCTGTACTGGTTTCCTATCATTTTGGGAAGCCAAAAATGCAAGCGCCTTTAAGCCGTATTTTGTCTTTTTGGAGAGCATGTAGCGAAGATAGGGAAATTTAACATTTTCAAAAGTACGTACATTAGATAGTTGCGCCTTTAGTTATGCCGAATACTACTACTTTAAAGCCTGTGCGATATCGTCTAAAATATCATCAATATGCTCCAATCCTACTGATATTCTTACTGTACCGTTGGTAATACCCACAGAATTTCTTTCTTCATTTGAGAGCTTACTATGGGTAGTTGATGCAGGATGGGTTACTATACTTCTTGAATCCCCTAAATTAGCGGATAAGGACAATAACCCAATAGTATCGAAAAATCTTCGGCCAGCTTCAAGTCCTCCTTCTAATTCGAAAGCCACAACACATCCACCAGCTTTCATCTGCTTTTTGGCAAGTTCATAGTTAGGATGCGATTTCAAAAAAGGATATTTTACCCAATTCACTTTTTTATGTTGTTCTAAAAACTTCGCGACCTTTAATGCATTCCCACAATGCCTATCGACCCGAATTGCCAATGTTTCCAAACTTTTTGACAAAAGCCATGCGTTAAAAGGTGAAAGTGACGGCCCCGTTATACGGGAGAAGCGGTAAATCTTATCTATTAATTCGACACTCCCAACGGTAATTCCTGCAAGTACTCTTCCCTGGCCGTCCATTAATTTGGTTCCGGAATGAATGACCAAGTCCGCCCCAAATTTAATTGGCTGCTGCAGATAGGGCGATGCAAAACAATTATCGACAATAAATATTAAGTTATGCCTTTTGGCAAATTTACCCAGCTCTTCCAAATCCAAGATATCAACTCCTGGATTGGTGGGCGATTCTGCATATAAAATTTTTGTATTTGGTGTTACCAATTGGTCAATGGTATCCAATTCGTCAATCTTAAAGTAACTATGGGTAATATTCCATTTTGGGAAGAAATTCAAGAACAAACTATGGGTAGAACCAAAAATACTTCGTGCTGACAGTATGTGGTCCCCGCTTTGTAATAAGGCAGCAAAGGTTGAAAATACAGCTGCCATACCAGAGGCAAAGGCAAAACCATCTTCCGCACCTTCCATTTTACATACCTTATCAATAAATTCGGAGGAATTTGGATTGGAGTATCTTGAATAGATATTCCTTTCTTTTTCCTCGGCAAATGAAGCACGCATGTCCTCTGCATCCTCAAATACAAAACTCGATGTTAGATAAATGGGACTTGAATGCTCCAAAAATTGGGATCGCTCTATCTGCGTTCGTATGGCATTAGTCTCAAATTTATGTTTCTTACCCATAACTATCCTTTTTCGGCAATTCTAAGAATATCCCCGAAAACACCCCTCGCCGTTACGGCCGCTCCTGCTCCTGCACCTTGAATTACAAGAGGATGCTCCCCATATGATTCGGTATAAATCTCTATAATTGAATCAGAACCCTTAATCTGTCCTAAGGCACTATCTTTTGATACTGAAATCAAGTTTACATCCAATTTACCTTTTTCCCTTCTTAAATCACCATGTAAATCACCAACATATCGTAAAACATGACCAGGTTTTTGGTTCTTTTTCAGTTCATTGAATTTATCATTTAAGATATCCCAATGCGATAAAAAATCTTCAATCGATCCTTTTTGCAGTAATTCTGGAATCAAATTTTGAATTTCAATATCGGCAAATTCATTCTTTAAATCCAACTCCCTTGCCAAAATCAATAATTTTCTACCAACATCGTTGCCCGATAAATCCTCCCGAGGATCTGGTTCAGTAAAACCTTTGTTCATTGCATCTTTGAGAATGCTTGTAAATGGGGCGTTCACCTCTGAAAAGGTATTGAAAATATAACTTAATGATCCTGAAAAAACTCCTTTGATACGCGTAATATTTTCGCCAGACAAGTGCAATAACTTAATAGTATCTATTAACGGTAGACCAGCACCAACATTCGTCTCGTATAAATATTGTTTTTGATATTTGGTCAATTCCCCCCTTAACAATTGGTAGTAGTCATAGCCTAGGGTATTCGCTATTTTATTGGAGGAAACCAAATCGAACCCATTCTCCACAAATTCAAAATAGTGGGCTACAAAATCCTCACTTGCCGTATTATCAACTGCTATTAGATTCTCAAAATGATGTTTTTTGGCGAAGGCAAAAATATCAGAGATTTTATAATCAATGCCTTTTTCCTTTATGGCTGTTTTCCAATTCTTGGAAATTCCTTTCTCATTCAGTAAAACCTTTTTGGAATTTGCCAAAGCGAACACATTGAGATCAAGCCCTTTTCGTTTTTCAATGGTTTTTGACGATTTCAAAATTTGGTCGATCAATGTACCGCCGACGTTACCGTGGCCAAAGACTGCCACATTCACCTTCTTACTAATGCCGAAAATCTGTCCATGTATAACATTCAATGCTTTGTGCAAATCAGATTTTTTGACGACCAAACTTACATTCCTTCCGGTGACCGTGTTATTGAATAGCAGCGGTACAATCTGGTTTTTGATCAATGAGTTGTACGGTTTGTGAAAGGTGCTCAAATCTTGACCAACAATTGAAATGACCGATACGTCCTTGACGACCGTAATCCTATTGATATCCTTGGATTGATAATCACTGGTAAACTCACGATCAAGGGCTATTTTTGCCCGAAGTGCGTTCTTCGCATTTACAACCAAACCAATGCCCCGTTCAGAAGAACCTTGGGAAACAATACTCACACTGATATTATTGTCTCCCAGTGATTTGAATATCCTTGCATCGACACCCACCTTACCGAGTAATCCGCGACCTTCCAGATTTATCAGTGCCACATTGTCAATAACCGATAATGATTTTATACCTTCTTTATTGGATTTGGCACTGATTAGCGTTCCTTCATTATCGCTATTGAAAGTGTTCAATATTCGTAACGGAATATTTTTCTCAATTAATGGAATTATGGTCTTGGCATGCAAGATGGTTGTGCCAAAATTCGCTAATTCATTGGCTTCACTATAGGAGAGTTCCGATATTCGCTTCGCCTCGGCCACATAGTCGGGATTTGCCGTAAAAATTCCATCAACATGGGTATAGTTTTGCAATTCCTCGGCGTCTAGATAATTGGCCAACATAGCAGCTGAATAATTACTGCCATTTCTGCCCAAGGTGGTGGTTTCATTTTCGATGGTCGAGGCAATAAATCCAGTAATGATAGGAACCACATCATGGCTTAAATCTGCAAATTCGCGTAACACATTTTCTTTTGATACTCCTTCAATTACATGGGCATCGCCAAAAGTATCATCTGTTTTTATCAATTTTCGGGAGTCCATCCATTTGGCATTGATTCCTTTACCAATAAGTAGTTTTGTAATCAATTTAGCCGAAATAATCTCACCAAAGGCCAAGACTTGATCTTTGATTTTCGCACTGTAATCACCCAATAATGAAACCCCTTCGAAGAGTTTGAACAGGGCTTCGTACTCAGTGGCAAGATTTACATTTTTAAAGGTATGGGTCTGATAATTCTCGAAAGCCGTAAAATCCTCGGAGTAATCCTCACCTCGAGCTGCTTTTTCCAACATTGTCTCGAGTTGATCGGTAGCCTTTTCCCTGGCTGACAAGACCACCGCTATATTTTCTCCATCATTGACCTTCTTTACAATTATTTCTAAAACATGTCCTAAGCCTTCACCGTTACTCAATGAGCGTCCTCCAAACTTCAGGATTTTTATTCGTTCAGTCTTTCCATTGGTATTGAAAATACCATTTAGGAGTTTTTGCATTTGCTCAAACTCAATTAAAAAGGCGTCGTGCCCATGTAATGACTGTACTTCACCATAAGTCACGTTACTTTTGGCCTGTGCCAATTGCTTAAAGGTCTCCTTGTTTTCATTAGCCGTAAAAAAGAGATCGGAATCAACACCAATAATATGAATGTTCGTATCGCTATTCTGAAGATCAACAAAGGCCGATTCACCACTACGGGTAATATCGATGGTCTTCAATAATTGGTTCATTAATTTATAAGCCGATAATTGAAAACGGTCCTTTAATTTTTCACCATGATGCATCAACCAACTTTCAACATTAAAAATCTGAAGTTCTTCGTTGGTACTTCTTTTAAATCGCTCTTTAAATGATTCAGGGGTGCGATAACACAACATAGCGTGCATACGGGCGTCATGAACAGGTTGCTTGGAATTCGTTAAGAACTGCTCTTGAATTTGACAATTGGCAATAAGCCAGTCGGTTGACTTCCAGTCAGAGGCAACCGGAATCAAATGCGTTGTCACAGCAGGATCCAAAGCGGCCATTTCCCAGGCAATACCACCACCTAAAGACCCCCCTATTATAGCAAATAGTTTTTGAATGTTCAACTCTTTAATTCCTAACAAAAAGAGCTTGGCAATATCGCCGGCTACAAAATCCTTATAGTTTTCAATTTCAAATCCATCATATCCATTTCCAGGAATATTAAAGGCCATGATTGTGTATTTGTTGGTGTCAATACATTTGCCCTCACCAACAAGAGCCGACCACCAACCATCGAGACCAGTGACATTTGAATTGCCAGTCAGAGCATGGTTCACCAAAACAACGGGAGCTTTATGAAGTGGTTTCCCAAAGAGCTGATAGGACAAAGAAATATCCTGTGTAACCCCACTTAAAGTTTTATAGTTTTTTATTTCTAGTTGATGTAACATCGTCAACGTACTAAATAATACATGCTCCCTTAAGCCAATTCGGCCAGAGCGTAATTAATTTATATTAAAACCGACTTATCTATTGTCGCAAAAGCTTCTTCCAAATCGGCCTTAAGGTCCTTAATATTCTCTAACCCCACCGATAATCGAATCAGATCTTTTGATACCCCTGTTGCTATTTGTGCAGCATCATCCAACTGTTGATGTGTAGTACTCGCCGGATGGATAATCAGTGATTTTGTATCCCCTATATTTGCCAATAATGAAAATAACCTAGTGTTATCGGCTATTTTCTTTGCAGAATCATAGCCTCCTTTTACACCAAATGTTACAATACCACTCTGCCCTTTAGGCAAATAGGCTTGGGCCTGCGCAAAATAGTTGCTTGACTTTAAACCGGGATAATTTACCCAAACTACCTCGTCCCTGCTTTCTAGCCATTGTGCCAATGCCAATGCATTTTCACTGTGCTTTTTTATTCGTACTTCCAAGGTCTCCAATCCTTGGATAATCTGAAACGCATTGAATGGACTCAAAGCAGCCCCATGATCCCGTAACCCTTCAATACGAACCTTGGCGATAAAAGCAGCTGGTCCCAAAACCTCGTGATACACCAATCCGTGATATCCTGCTGAAGGTTGGGTAAATTCCTGGAATTTGCCATTACCATAATCAAAGGTGCCAGCATCTATAATGGCCCCACCCAATGCAGTACCATTACCGTTGATATATTTGGTCAATGAATGTATGACAATGTTGGCCCCGTGCTCAATGGGATTCAATAATGCAGGAGTTGCTACAGTATTGTCGACAATAAAAGGAACTCTAGCAGCTTTCGCCTGACCGGATATGGCCTTTAAATCCAATACATCCAATTTTGGATTCCCCAATGATTCCACAAAAATGGCTCTTGTGTTTTCCTGAACCGCAGCACCAAAATTGTTTGGGTCTTCAGGATTCACAAATGTGGTGGTGATGCCCAATCTCGGTAATGTAACATTCAATAAGTTATAGGTGCCCCCATATAAACTATTCGAGGCTACAATGTGATCCCCTGATTTTAATAGCACCAGAAGTGCAGTAGAGATGGCAGCAGTGCCCGAAGCAGTAACAACCGAAGCAATTCCACCTTCTAAAGCAGCCAAGCGTTGCTCTAAAATATCATTGGTAGGATTATTGATCCTAGTATAAATATTACCGGTTTCAGCCAGTGAAAATAGGTTGGCCGCATGATCGGAATCGTTAAATACAAATGCGGTACTCTGGTAAATTGGCACCGCTCGGGTACCACCGTTAGCACTCGTATCGTGCCCAGCATGAAGGGCGTTGGTAGCAAATTTTTGATTACTCATGATTTTAATTTTTTTAATTAATACTAAAATAAATCAAAACACTGGTACCTATGTTACCTTTGGCAACATGGAATAATCAAAAAGTTAAAAAGAAAGAGACAATTACCATTAGGCAATTCGTTTCGTTATCTGTCACACAAACGGCGTGATAGAATTTAGCACCTTCTTTGAGGGATACAAAGGGTTGCTAAGGCTTCATAGGGTCTATTCCCTCCACCTTTCTTGATAACCATTCAATATGTGTTTGAACTTTTGAGCGACAAATATAAGGCCGCAATTTTGGTTTTTCCTAATCTTTTTGGCACTAATTACATTTTGAAAGCTGATTTAACCGCATCGACCATATCTAACTTCTCCCAAGTAAAAAGTTCCAATTCCATTTCAACCCTGCCATTATAGGGCGATTCAAAAACCTTTGTCACCTTTCTGGGGTCTTTGCCCATGTGACCATAAGCTGCGGTTTCCAAATAGATGGGGTTCCTCAATTTTAAACGTTCTTCAATGGCAAATGGGCGCATATCAAATAATTGTGAAATGATTTGAGCAATTTCGCCATCGGAATAATCAATTTTTGAGGTACCATAGGTATTCACAAAAATCGAGGTTGGTTCAACTACCCCAATCGCATAACTTACCTGCACTAAAATCTCATCTGCAACTCCTGCCGCAACTAGATTCTTGGCTACATGGCGTGCCGCATAGGCAGCACTACGATCTACCTTGCTTGGATCTTTTCCACTAAAGGCACCACCACCATGTGCGCCTTTGCCCCCATAGGTATCAACAATAATCTTTCTACCTGTTAGACCAGTATCTCCATGAGGTCCGCCAATTACGAATTTCCCAGTAGGGTTGATATGATATTTTATTTGATCATTGAACAATGCCTGATCACTTTTGGGTAGGTCAGCCACTACTCTTGGGATTAATATAGAAATGATATCCTTCTTGATCTTGGCTAGCATTTTGTCATCATCGGCATCGAATGGATCGTGTTGTGTGGAAACCACAATGGTATCTATGCGTTGTGGAACATTTTCATCAGAATATTCTATAGTCACCTGAGACTTCGCATCGGGTCTGAGGTAGGGTATTTCATTGTTTTCCCTTCTTAATTCTGCCAGGACCATTAATATTCTATGCGAAATATCCAATGCCAAAGGCATATAATTTTCAGTTTCGTTCGTAGCATACCCGAACATCATTCCCTGGTCACCGGCCCCTTGTTCCTCTTTAGAACCTCTATCAACTCCTTGGTTAATATCTTGGGATTGTTCATGGATCAACGAAATAACTCCGCAAGAATCCCCACTAAATTGGTATTCACCTTTAGTATAGCCAATAGTATTGATTACCTGTCTGGCAATATTTTGAACATCGAGGTAGGTATGGCTCTTCACCTCACCTGCCAAAACGACCTGCCCCGTCGTGACCAAGGTCTCGCATGCTACTTTACTTTCGGGGTCAAAAGCCAAAAAATGATCTAATAATGCATCACTAATTTGATCGGCCACCTTGTCTGGATGCCCTTCACTTACAGATTCTGATGTAAATAAATATGCCATATCATTTAATTAAGTAAGAGGGAAAATAAAGGTGATTGCAATCGAAGTGATAACACTGAAGTATTTCAGTAGTTACTGCTTTAGCATTTTTTGAAATACTGAACTTGTTTCAGTATCTTACTTTAAAAGCCAGGTCCTAAAAATACTCAGGACTTCGAGGTTGCAATCAGTCAAATCTTTCCTCGTTAGATTGAAGACAAAAATACATATTTCATCAAGAAATAAAAATTTTTAAGATCATAATGTTTTAGGATGTATTTCACCTTAATTTTTTTCTCTTACTCGATATACTTTGTATATTGCTACATTCTATTTAATAGACGTATAACCTAACCGAAAAGACATTTTCAGCATGCATATTGCCGTTGCAGGAAACATTGGCGCCGGAAAGACCACACTTACAAAATTACTTGCAAAGCACTATAAATGGGAAGCGCATTATGAAGATGTAGTCGATAATCCATATTTGGATGATTTTTATAATCAGATGGAAAGATGGAGTTTTAATCTTCAAATATATTTCCTGAACCATAGATATCGTCAGGTACTCAAGTTCAGGGAAAGTGGTAAAAATATTATCCAGGACCGGACCATCTATGAAGATGCTTATATTTTTGCCCCCAATTTACATGCCATGGGTTTGATGACCAATAGGGATTTCAATAACTATTCAAGCTTGTTCGAATTGATGGAAAGTTTGGTACAACCCCCTGATCTCTTAATTTATCTCAGAAGTTCAATACCCAACTTGGTGAATCAAATACACAAGCGTGGACGGGATTACGAAAATTCGATTTCAATTGATTATTTGAGTCGATTGAATGAGCGATACGAGGCCTGGATCCATGGTTATGAAAAAGGAAACCTCTTGATTATCGATGTTGACAATTTGGATTTTGTGGATAACCCTGAAGACCTTGGCGAAGTTATCAACAAAATCGATGCCCAAATACATGGTTTATTCTAACAATTTCAGGTTATGACCAATTGTCTACTTGCAAGTACATCAACTTTACACGGCGGTAGGTATTTAGACTACTTGTTTAATCCGCTTACCGATTTATACAAAGCCACAGACGAAATCCTTTTCATTCCCTACGCCAGACCAGGAGGGATTTCCCATGAAAAGTATACTCAAATTGCACAACATGCTTTCCAGAACATTGGTAAAAGTATTGTAGGTATCCATACCCTAAAGAATCCTATTACAGCAGTACAAAATGCACAAGGCATCTTTATTGGGGGTGGGAACTCATTTGTTCTTGTCGCGGAATTATATCGTCATCACCTTATTCAGTTCTTGGGCAAGGTAGTTTCAAGTGGTGTCCCCTATCTAGGAACCAGTGCAGGCAGTAACATCATGGGGCCCTGCATAAAAACGACCAATGATATGCCCATTGTGTATCCACCGAGTTATGATACCTTGGATATTATCCCCTTTAATATAAACCCGCATTATTTAGACCCCGACCCCAACTCAACACATAAGGGCGAAACAAGGGAAATCCGTATCAAGGAATTCCATGAATTCAATTCAACACCAGTAGTAGGGCTGAGGGAAGGTAGCTGGATTCGAGTACTGCATAAAGAAATAGTACTTAAGGGAGGTGGTCAAAGTGCCCGTATTTTTGAAAAAGAAAAGGAAGCTTACGAACTACCGGTAGAATCCTCACTTACCTTTCTAAAATAATGACCATTAGTATCTCGGCTTCTCTACTTAATTTGGGTTTATTAAGTTAGTTTAATAACTAGTTGCCTATTTGCGAAGTTGTCTTCACTCATTACATGGTCCCGTTCCCTCATTCAACATTTTTTAAGTAGCCCACAAATAGTAGTTTTATTACAACAAATTATATAAACCAAAAACCTGCTATTCCCATTTTGGATGCGGATAGTGGACAGTAACGGAATGTTCAACCTTGCCTTTCCTTGCAAAGGCCTAAACTTGTAATTGATGGAATTAAAAAAGAATCCGAAAAGAGATTTGAACAAAAACAGCGGACTGTATTTTGTAATAGGATTGGTATTGGTCATGCTATTGACTTATGTGGCTTTTGAGTGGAAAACCTACGACAAAACTGAGTATGATTATATAGGAATGAACATACCTGACGAGTTATTGATTGAGGAACTGCCGCTGGTCATACCAATTAAATTACCACCTCCAACACTTACGATTACGCCAGCGATCATTGATATAGTGCCAGATGAGGATGATAAACCGGAGACCGATTTTGAGGTAGTTGAACCAGACCAAGAGACTGCGGTAATTGAAGTAAGCGATATCCCTGATGTTGAAGTTGATCCCGAGGTTCATATTGACTGGATCTCAATTGAAGAGGCACCTGTTTTTCCCGGATGTGAGCATGCAGAGGATAAACGCGACTGTTTTCAGAAAATGATGAATAAACACATCGGTAAAATTATTCGCTACCCGGAAATTGCACAAGAAATGGGAATACAAGGGAGAGTACATACACAGTTTACCATTCAAAAAGATGGTAGTATAGGAAATATTAAGCTTAGGGGACCAGATCAGATCTTGGAAATTGAAGCCAAGCGTATAATCAACAAACTCCCTAGAATGAAGCCCGGAAAACAAAGGGGAACACCGGTAAAAGTTCCCTTCAGTATTCCCATTACTTTTAAACTACAATAATCAAAAAAACCCGCTATTATAAGATAGCGGGTTTTTATAGATGTGCTATTCGTTTTAGTTTTCCTCTTCTTCGACAACTTCTTCAATAACCTTTTTCACTTTAATATTAACATCAGAGGCATCACCTTTATAAGCTTCAACTTTTGCCCTTACTTCCTCTTCCGTTCCGCTAAAGACTTCCTCTTTTACAGATTCTTCGCCATTCTCGGTTGTAGTTGTGGTCACAGTAGCATTTACGGTACCGTCCTCATTCTTTTTCATTTCGACCCTTACTTCTTTTTGAACCGCTTCTGCCACCATTTCAGTCGCAGCTTTTTGTTCATTATAAGAGGATACAGCATCGGAAGAGAGTGCAATACTCGGTGCAATGACCAAGGCCACAACTGACATTAATTTCAAAAGGATGTTCAAGGAAGGCCCTGAGGTATCTTTAAAAGGATCACCTACAGTATCACCTACCACAGCGGCTTTATGTGCATCAGTACCTTTTCTACCATCAGATTCTATCATCTTCTTAGCGTTATCCCAAGCACCACCGGCATTAGATTGAAATATAGCCATCAAGACCCCAGCGGTTGTAACACCGGCTAAAAGACCTCCGAGCATTTCAGCTCCTCCAATAAAGCCAACAGCAACAGGAACGGCCAATGCCAATAAACCAGGCAAAACCATCTCCTTAATAGACGCTTTGGTTGATATCTCAACGCATTTTTCATATTCTGCAACTCCATCTGCTGCATCAAAAATTGCGCGCTGTTCCGGGGTTGCTTTTGACATATCTGAATCGACGGCCCTCATCACTTCCAAGGCAGCTTTCAATTGGGGAATATCCTTAAACTGACGACGAACTTCCTCAATCATTGCCATTGCTGCTCTACCTACGGCATTCATAGACAATGCGGAGAACACAAAAGGTAACATACCACCAACTAATAAACCTGCCATGACGGTTGGTTTGGAAACATCGATAGCCACAACATTTGCTGTTTGCATAAAAGCAGCGAATAATGCCAAGGCGGTTAATGCGGCCGAAGCAATCGCAAAACCTTTTCCAATAGCAGCGGTTGTATTACCAACGGCATCCAATTTATCGGTGCGCTCGCGGACTTCACTTGGCAATTCGGCCATTTCAGCAATACCCCCTGCATTATCGGAAATTGGTCCGTAAGCATCAACAGCCAATTGTATTCCGGTATTGGCCAACATCCCAACAGCGGCGATAGCTATACCGTACAATCCAGCAAAATGGTGAGACACCAATATCGCAGCAGCAATTAGGAGTATAGGGATCATGGTAGACATCATACCAACACCCAATCCAGCAATAATAGTAGTTGCAGCACCGGTTTCTGACTGGCGAACGATTGAGTTAACAGGTTTTTTACCAGTTCCGGTATAGTATTCGGTTACTTTACCCACAGCAAGGCCTGCAACCAAACCAGCAATAACAGCATAGAAAACCCCGATTGAATTAAATTCCGTACCCTTAAAACTCCATGTTTCAGGTAACATATTGGTAATGATAAAATAAGAAGCAACCAGCATTAAACCAGCAGATCCGAATTCACCAATGTTCAATGCGGTTTGTGGATTACCCCCGTCCTTTACTTTTACAAAAAAGGTGCCTATTATAGACATTATAATACCTATCGCAGCCAATACCAATGGAAGATAAACAGCACCTAATCCATCAAAAGAAGTTGCAAAGGCAGGTATTTGTGTAAAGGCAGCTCCCAGTACCATAGTACCAATAATGGAACCCACATAGGATTCAAATAAGTCAGCTCCCATACCTGCAACATCGCCAACATTATCACCAACATTATCTGCAATGGTAGCAGGGTTCAAGGGATGATCCTCAGGAATACCAGCTTCAACCTTTCCAACAAGGTCGGCCCCTACATCAGCAGCCTTGGTATAAATACCACCACCTACACGGGCAAATAAGGCTATAGACGAAGCACCTAGGGAGAAACCGGAAAGAACGTTCAGAACCTCAGCTATTTCCCAGCCTTGTCCACTATAAACCATAAACAAACTGCTTAGGCCTAAAACACCTAAACCTACAACACCTAGACCCATAACCGATCCACCGGCAAAGGCAACCTCCAAAGCTTTTCCCAGTGAATTTCGAGCGGCGTTCGTAGTTCTTACATTCGCTTTCGTCGCAACTTTCATTCCTATAAAGCCGGCCAATGCGGAACATATGGCACCGACTATAAAAGATACGGCCACCATTCCGTTTGAACCTACTTCATTACTTCCTTTAAAGAAAAGAAGAATGGCAACAGCTACTACAAAGATTGATAGTATTTTATATTCAGCTTTTAGAAAAGACATTGCACCATCGGCAATATGCTTGGCAATATTTGCCATTTTTTCATTACCAACTTCCTGTTTTGACACCCAACTGCTTTTGATGAAGACATAGATCAAAGCCAATATTCCGAAGGCAGGTAAGAACTTTACGATTAAATCCATTGTTTTTAGTTATTTAAGGTTTTTTTTAACGGCTGCTAATGTAGTAAAATCAAATAGATTAAAAAAGCGGCCAATTAATAATAAACGCCCACTTTTATATGACCATAATTTATTGATTATATTGTGAAGGTTCTTTTTTTCTTATGCTCACTATTCTCGTAACGCTCTACACATTTATGATAGATTTCCACAGCTTCTTTGGCATCTCCCCAACCGCCAACATCGACTTTTTTCTTTTCCAAATCCTTATATACTTGAAAAAAGTGCTCTATCTCTTTTAATCGATGTGGATTAATATCGCTAATATCATTTCTTTCGCTCCAGATTGGGTCGGAAATAGGAACACAAATTATTTTTTCATCAGGACCTTTTTCATCGGTCATATGAAAAACACCAATAGGTTTGACCTCAACAACAACCATCGGGAATGTAGGCTCGGTACACAAAACCAAAACATCAAGAGGGTCCTTGTCCAAGGCCAGGGTTTCGGGAATAAAACCATAATCCCCGGGATACATCATCGATGAAAATAATGTTCTATCAAATCGAATCTTATGTAAGGTAAAATCGTATTCGTACTTGTTGCGACTTCCTTTGGGTATCTCGATCAGTACATCAAAAGTGGTAATTTCCTTTCCGCTCATATTTCTATTTTAATTAAGGCCTACAAAGATACTTGAAAAGCTTGGATTCCATATTCCGAAACAAGACAGTACACTTTAAAAATGAAATCCGAATTCCCCAGTTATACTAAAGGATCTAGCATTGGGGCTATCCAGATAATTACCCCGAAAGTTAAAATCTATCCTAAAGAATTTCAGGATATTGCCAACTCCCACAGAGTATTCCCAATATATTTTATCATTTGGGGCCTGCAAAGGAATATTCGTTGGTGCGTTCAAAGCGATATTCTCTGTAGATAAGTCACCCCATACCCCTCTTAGACCTACAAATTCCCTTAAATTCAATTTCCTTATCAACGGAATTCTTGAGAATATCCTACCATTGAAATTATGCTCCAAATGAACCGACGCATAAGTATCGGTAACGAATTCATAAAAATCCAGATTCGGAAATGTCTTATAAATAGTGAATAAGGTTTGGTTGCCGGGAACAACATTTAAAAGACTTAGCGGTACTTCACCAAAAGTCTTTCCCAGTTCTACCGTACTGTATAGTCTTCCAAATCCTCCCAATTGCCAGGGTTGGCTATATGAAAACTGTAATTTGTTATAATCAAAATCGCTTTCCAAAAAACCTTCAAAACCTGTCGTATAGTTCAATACCAGGGTGCTGTATGTATCATTGATGTCATATCGTTCCACGCCATATCCTATAGTTCGCTTTCCGGGAGTATAAACAACCAAAGTATTGATATCGAATTGTTTGACTTCTGAAGAAATACCAGTTGGGGATTCCGGGTCTATATAATCCAGATTAAAGGCCTCGGGTAAAGCCGAGCTCAAGGTCCGGAAAGAACTTCCTACCCTAATCCTGAAATTGGTAATGGGTTCAATTTCCAGATTTACAGTACTCAGATTTATATTGGTTAACCTATCGTTTGAACCTACTGTTAATACAGAGGAAGAGGCAACGCTTCGGCCTAATACGTCATTTGTTGATGTAAGACTCAAACCCAATTGTTCTACATCGCGGCGATTACCGCCTGAAACCATTAACCTGCTTTGCTTATCCAATAGAAACTTTGCCGAAAAGCCGTGTTTAACTTTATGATCCATGAAACCATAAGCCATATATCCTTCCAACCGCCAAGGATCATTTTGTCCGACGAAGGTTCTTACACCTGCACGTAGACGTACCCCTTCCGCATCATTATACCCGAAAGTGCTAAACACATCACCAATATCCAGATTCCATTTGTCAATTTCAATATAACCTGATCCCAATATACTGGCTATGTTATAAATTGATTTGAATTTTGGAACAGTCTTTAGGGTGTCCAATAATTGATAGATGCCTTCCTCATCCTTGTTCAAGGATTCCAGTCTGTTGTTCTCCCAAAAAGTATGGTCTCGATTTAAGACCATAGGATCAAACTCATTGCTTTTAGTCTTATAGAACTGCTTGGGTTTTTCAATATTAAATCGATAATCACCATATACTGTTGTACGTTTTCCGTACACTCCCCTGGATTCTTCTTTTTTATTAAAGCTAAAGTCGGTCAACATATAGTCGCGTTTCAATAAAAAGACCGAGTCATTCACTACCTCGAAATCCTGCTCTATATAGATTTCCTTTACCCAATTGATATTAGCACTCTTGGTAACCTCAAGATTTATATTCTTAATGGCATAGGTAGAATCATTGACCCAAAAATCACCTTTAAACGTTAATTCGTTCTTTCGCCGTGGGTAATAACTAATATTGTAGCACCACTTGTTATCAATATAGGCACTGTCCCTTAAAATATAGTTATAGGTATCAATACCTGTTTTGGACAAAGGGCTCGTAAAGCTCTTGTCGAAAAATTTCAAATAATTGTTATAAACATCGTAATCCTGATATAAGTCCTCAACAAAAGCAATGATGGCCTGATTGGTATGAAAACCCGAATTTTTATTTCCGAGTACTTCTTCTTTTTCTACGTTGGTGGTATTATCGCCATATACCTTTGCAATTGTCTCATTCAAGAAAATGGGAAGATAGGTCTTACCTGTTATACGGGAGGTATCCAAGTCTTGGAATACAAACTCCATTCCCCTGAAAATTTTCTTTTTCATAAGGGCACTATCAATCGTATTCAAATCGAACTCTACTTTTTCATATTTGTCATATTGATATTGCTTGAATTTCCTTAATCCATTTTCCCTTTTTTTGGACCAAATTTTACGTAAGATGTCAATTGCAGGATTATTCTTTTTGGATCGCTTACCGGCATAAATAACAACCTCCTTTAATTGCTGGCTCCCTTCAAGCAATGTAATTCTCATATTATAAGTCACCTTTGATTTAAGCAAAACATCTTGTGTTTCGTAACCAAGAAATGAAATTTCCAATGTCTCGTAACTTGAATCCGATTCCATATAGAAATTTCCATTATCATCGGTGGTGGTGCCCTCGGTGGAGTTTTTGAAGATTACATTGGCAAATGCCACTGGCTCACCTGCTTCATCAATCACCTTACCGCCAACCTTGGTTTGTGCCATTGCAAGCACGGAACAAAACAAAATGCAAGTGAAAAGGAAATTCTTCATGTAAATCTGAATCTGCATGGCGAAATTACCATCTAATACCATATCTTTAAAATAAAAGCTTCGTCAACTTTTGGTCGGCGAAGCTAAATTACTTTACGAAATGATAGCTCTTATTTATATAACACTTTTTTAACGGCATTGATTACATCCTCATGGTTTGGCAACCACTCAGCAAATAAAACCGGGGAATACGGTGCGGGCGTATCAGCGGTATTGATTTTTTGAATCGGCGCATCGAGGTAGTCGAAGGCATTGGATTGTACGTGGAAAGTAATTTCAGTGGCAACATTGCCAAAGGGCCAAGCTTCTTCCAATATCACCAATCTGTTCGTTTTCTTGACAGAATTTAGAATTGCCTCATAATCCAGCGGTTTGACCGTACGTAAATCAATGATTTCACAACTAATCCCTTCTTTTTCAAGTTCATCAGCTGCCTTATCGGCTTCCTTTATGATCTTACCAAAAGAAACAATAGTTACATCAGACCCTGTTCTTCGTATATCGGCTACTCCTAAAGGAATAGTGTATTCCCCTTCAGGAACCTCACCTTTATCGCCATACATCTGTTCAGATTCCATAAAAATGACAGGATCATTATCCCTGATCGAAGACTTTAAAAGTCCTTTGGCATCTGCCGGATTGGATGGCACGACCACCTTTAGTCCCGGGCAGTTGGCAAACCAGCTCTCAAAAGCTTGGGAGTGCGTTGCCGCCAATTGACCTGCCGAAGCTGTAGGTCCGCGAAAAACGATTGGACAGCTGAACTGACCTCCTGACATTTGTCTGATTTTTGCGGCGTTATTTATTATTTGATCAATGCCGACCAGAGAAAAATTAAAGGTCATGAATTCGATGATGGGCCTATTTCCCGTCAGTGTAGAGCCTACGCCGACACCAGCAAATCCCAATTCTGAAATTGGGGTGTCAATAACCCGTTCCGGACCAAATTCATCCAACATCCCCTTAGAAGCCTTATAAGCACCATTATACTCTGCAACTTCCTCACCCATTAAATAAATGGACTCGTCCCTTCTCATTTCTTCGGTCATTGCCTCTGCGATGGCTTGCCTAAATTGTAGTGTCTTCATTAATAGCTATGGATTAAGTTATCCCCAGGGATAAAACGAAAGCAAAAATAGCAAATTATATGGCAAAATATAGGTTGAGGGAATTAAAAAAAGTTGCAAATTTTATTATGCATGCATAGTATTTTTTAAAAAGATTACCTATCTTAGCAGAATTCTTTTAAAGACCTGAAAATATTACGTTTATGAAGATATTAGTTTGCATTAGCAACGTTCCGGACACCACCTCGAAGATTAATTTTACCGATGGTAATACTAAATTTGATACTACGGGCGTACAATTTGTCATTAACCCAAATGATGAGTTTGGTCTAACCCGGGCCATGTGGTTCAAAGAGAAGCAGGGTGCCACTGTACATGTGGCCACAGTAGGTGGTCCAAGTTCAGAACCTACGATACGAAAAGCCTTGGCTATAGGTGCCGATGAGGCCATTCGTGTGAACACAGAACCTACCGATGGTTATTTTGTAGCCCAGCAATTAGCGGAAGTAGTGAAAAAAGGTGCTTATGATTTGATTATTGCTGGAAGGGAATCAATCGATTATAATGGGGGAATGGTCCCCGGAATCCTTGCAACTTTATTGGATATGAATTTTGTGAACACCTGTATTGATTTGCAGGTTGATGGTTCCAATGCAACCGCAACCAGGGAAATCGATGGCGGTAAGGAAAAAATCGCAACCACATTGCCACTAGTGATCGGAGGCCAAAAAGGACTGGTAGAGGAAAGCGATTTACGCATACCGAATATGAGAGGTATTATGATGGCGAGAAAAAAAGTATTGAATGTTGTTGAACCTGTTGAAGGCATAATGGCAACCAATGATATCAAATTTGATAAGCCAGCTCCTAAAGGAGCCGTCAAATTGGTGGATGCCGCCAATGTCCAAGAATTGGTGAACCTTTTGCACAACGAGGCTAAAGTCATTTAATCGCAGTAACAAAATGCCCGATGAATTTCGGGATAAATCCAAAAGAAAATTATGTCAGTTTTAGTATATACAGAATCAGATAACGGTAGTTTTAAAAAAAACGCTTACGAAGTTGCTTCCTATGCAAGTGAAGTTGCCAAGCAGATGGGAACCACAGCAACGGCCATAGCATTCAATTCCAATGAAAACACAAACTTGGGAAACTATGGGGTCACAAAAGTGTTGAACGTATCAAATGACCAATTAAAGACATTCAATGCCAAGGCATATGCCCATGCGATTGCAGAAGCGGCAAAGAACGAGGAAGCCAAGGTCATCATAGTTAGTTCGAGTTCAGATACAAAGTTTTTAGTTCCCATTGTTGTCGGCAAATTAGGAGCTGGATATGCTCCGAATGTGGTGGCTGCCCCTGAAAACATAAATCCTTTTACCGTTAAAAGAACAACCTTCAGCAATAAAGGTTTTGCACACACTCAGATCAATACAGAAATCAAAGTGGTAGGCGTATCGAGCAATTCTTATGGCTTGGTCGAAAACAGCACCCAAGTGGATATTGAGGATTTCAATCCAACATTCACAGCTTCCGATTTCAGCACAAAATCCGTGGAAATAGATAAGGTGGTTGGTAAGGCGACTATTGCCGATGCCGATATTGTAGTTTCTGGCGGAAGGGGTTTAAAAGATCCCGAAAATTGGGGTATGATCGAAGAATTGGCTGATGTATTAGGTGCCGCCACCGCTTGCTCAAAACCGGTTTCGGATATGGGTTGGAGACCCCATAGTGAACATGTAGGCCAGACAGGTAAACCTGTTGCCAGCAATCTTTACATCGCTATTGGTATTTCAGGTGCCATACAACATTTGGCAGGTGTGAGTGCCTCAAAAACAAAAGTAGTCATCAATACAGATCCTGAAGCTCCTTTTTTTAAAGCAGCGGATTATGGGATTGTAGGCGATGCCTTTGAAGTCGTACCTGAACTCATCGAAAAATTAAAGGAATTTAAAGCCCAAAACGCTTAAATTTTGTTAATTTGTGCCCTTAAAGGGCTGTTCAAATAATTGGCCATCCCTTTTAATTAGAACAGCCTTTTGAGGTTTAATACATGCTATGAGTTTAGTACGCTTAAAAATAAAGGGAATATCATATAGCCAAACACAAAATGGTGCCTATGCCCTTATATTGAATGAGGTCGATGGTGATCGTAAACTTCCTATTGTCATTGGTGCCTTCGAAGCACAGTCTATAGCAATAGCATTAGAAAAGGAAATTAAACCCCCAAGACCATTAACCCATGATCTTTTCAAGAATTTCGCAGACAGGTTCGATATCGTTGTCAAACAGGTCATAATCCACAAATTGGTCGATGGTGTTTTCTATTCAAGTATCATCTGTGAAAGGGACAAGATTGAGGAAATCATTGATGCTAGGACCAGTGATGCCATAGCATTGGCTTTGCGTTTTGGGGCACCAATTTTTACCTATAAAACAATTCTTGACAAAGCTGGAATATTCTTGAAATTTTCCTCAAAGGATAGTGAGAAAGAAGAAAGCGATGACAGCATCATGGTAGATGAAATACTACAGGAAGGTGAGACCGTTGAAATTGATCAAGGTGCTTCTGATGCCTACACCGAATTGACCATAGATGAATTGAACAAAGAATTGGAAAAAGCGGTAGCCAATGAAGACTACGAAAAAGCGGCAAAATTAAGAGACGAGATTTCTAAAAGAAACTAATTCAAAGCGCATTCTATGAAGACTAAATTTTGGATGCTTCTTTTGGTTTTATTTATTTCCTTTTCATCCGAAGCACAAGATTTAGTTCCTCAAGATACCTTAATATCCATTTCCGAAACAGCGGTAATAAATGATATTACCCCTTCACAGGTTGCTCAGATTATCCCTAATGAAGGATTTTCAGTGCATAGTTTATGGAGAGGTGCTTTGGGCATGATTGTCCTGATTCTTATTTCGTATTTCTTTAGTGCAAATAGAAAAGGAATTAATTGGAGAACAGTTGGTATTGGTCTAGGCATTCAACTAGTGCTGGCCATAAGTATACTTAAAGTACCTTTTGTTCGCATGGTTTTTGAATTTTTGGGTAAGATCTTTAACGAATTACTTAATTTCACTTTGGCAGGAAGCGAGTTCGTTTTGGGCAATCTCCTTAATCTGGAGAACCCTAATATTGGTTATATCTTTGCTTTTCAAATACTTCCGACCATCATCTTCTTTTCAGCTTTGACTTCCGTCCTTTTCTACTTGGGAGTAATTCAAAAAATAGTGAAAGGCTTGGCTTGGCTACTCACTAAATCCTTGGGGATATCAGGGGCAGAAGGTCTCTCTGTTGCAGGAAACATATTTCTTGGCCAGACAGAGTCACCGCTTATGATCAAGGCCTATTTGGAAAAAATGAACAAGTCTGAAATGCTTTTGGTCATGATTGGTGGAATGGCCACGGTTGCAGGAGGAGTTTTGGCAGCCTATATCGGTTTTTTGGGAGGAAACGACGAACAATTAAGACTTGAATTTGCAAGACACCTAATTGCTGCTTCCGTTATGGCAGCTCCAGGTGCAATCGTAATTTCAAAAATACTGTATCCACAAACGGAATCGGTCAATACCGACGTGTCTGTCTCTTCAGAGAAGATAGGTGCAAATATCTTGGACGCCATTGCTAACGGAACCACAGAAGGGTTAAAACTTGCCGTAAATGTAGGGGCCATGCTATTGGTATTCGTTGCTTTTATTGCTATGATCAATGGGATATTGGGATGGGTAGGAGATCTTTCTTCGTTCAATGAATGGATAGCAGCAAACTCGGTCTATGAGAAGTTTTCCTTGGAGGCTGTTCTTGGAACTATTTTTGCCCCACTAATGTGGTTGATAGGTGTACAAACTGAAGATATTATGCAGATGGGACAATTATTGGGTATTAAACTGGCAGCCAGCGAATTTGTAGGGTATATACAATTGGCCGATTTAAAGGATGTGGCCAATGTATCACATTTTACATTCAATAAATCTGTGATAATGGCGACCTATATGTTATGCGGGTTTGCGAACTTTGCTTCCATAGGAATTCAAATCGGTGGCATTGGATCTCTTGCCCCAGGCCAACGTAAAACGCTTTCTGAATTCGGAATGCGCGCCGTTCTTGGCGGATCCCTGGCATCCTTACTTTCCGCTACCATCGCAGGAATGATATTGGGGTAGTTCATTTTTCGTTAATAAAATTTGATAAGAATAATTTCGACAATTCAAAAAGTAGCTCCCCGTTTCATTATTTTTACCAATCATAAGTTCAAATTTTAAATCTTAATACCCTTCGAGGGTCTGGCGTTATATGAAGCAATACCACGATTTACTGAAAGAGGTCCTTGAAAATGGATGCCAAAAAGGTGATAGAACGGGCACAGGTACCCTTAGCGTTTTTGGACATCAGATGCGTTTTGACCTCAGCGAAGGATTCCCAATGGTGACCACTAAGAAATTGCACTTAAAATCTATAGTACATGAACTTCTATGGTTTTTAAAAGGAGATACGAATGTTGCTTACCTTCAGGAAAATGGGGTGCGTATTTGGAATGAATGGGCCGATGAAAATGGGGATTTAGGCCCTGTTTACGGACATCAATGGCGTAATTGGAACGGCGAAGACATTGACCAGATCAAAGAAATTGTACATACCCTTAAAAATAATCCCAATAGCAGAAGAATGTTGGTCTCAGCTTGGAATCCCAGTGTTTTACCTGATACGTCCAAATCTTTTTCTGAAAATGTGGCCAACGGCAAAGCGGCACTCCCACCATGCCATGCCTTCTTTCAGTTTTATGTAGCCGATGGCAAACTGTCTTGCCAACTGTACCAACGAAGTGCAGATATCTTCTTAGGTGTACCTTTTAATATTGCCTCTTATGCCTTGCTCACTTTGATGATGGCACAGGTATGCGGTTACCAACCTGGGGAATTCATACACACGTTTGGTGATGCACATATTTATAACAACCATATGGAACAGGTTGAACTGCAGTTGAGTCGTGAATGTAGACCGTTACCAAAGATGTTCCTCAACCCTGAAGTTAAGGATATCTTCGATTTTAAATTCGATGACTTTAATTTGGTTGACTACAGTCCCCACCCCCATATTAAGGGGATAGTAGCCGTATGATTTCGATTATGCACTCATAAAAAAGGCCCGAAAGTTGAAACTTTCGGGCCTTTTTAATAATCTCTTTTTTTTCTTAAAGCTCTAGAACCGCATTTTCGGTTCCCGCATAATCATTCCATTGGTAACGATCCGCCTCAGCTTCATTTACATAATTACCATCAACCAAATACCTGTACTCATAAGTACTTTCCTTCGGAAGGTCAAACGTACCTTTAAAAGTCCCGTTTTTCAATTTCTTAAGTGTGCTCCCTTTAGGATCCCAGTTGTTAAAATCCCCAACAACCGCTACCTTCTTAGCATCTTTTGCAGGTACCGTAAAAGTCACTTTACATACCGGCTTAGTTTTCAAATACTGTTTTGCAATTCCCATAACATGAATAATTAAAATTCAGCGCAAAATTAACGCATTAAATAGCTCATTACCAATGATTAAAATCATTTTTATCAAAATCTCAATTTTTAGTTCAGAATTAGATCGGCTTCTCAAAAAGGGGGTTAACTATTTGCCATGTAGGTAAAATCCATTAGTGTTCATTTATGATTCTTACAATGCACGCCAGTCCTTGGTCCGAGTCTCAATAAAGTAAGTTGAATTGTAATTTACCGGAATTGGAAATCCAGTTCTGAAATTCTGTACTGTGCAAAATTCAAAAAGTGGTAAATACTGTATCTTTGCGGTTAAAGATACCTCATCGGATGATTTCCAAAGATAAAAAGAAAACCAGCTCGGATTTGGAACAACATGACCTGTTAGAGTCTGCGCATGCGCGAATAAAACAAAAGAAGAGGTTATATGAACACTTTGTTGTTTTTTTGATCGGGAGTGTTTTTTTGGTTTTAATCAATAAAATCCTAAAGTTTGGAGTCGAATACGATTGGTTTATTTGGGCAATCACTTTTTGGGCTTTTTTATTCGTCATACATGCATTCAATGTTTTTGTGACCCAAAAATTCATGGGTAAGGATTGGGAAAGACAACAAAGGGAAAAGTTGGTATTTAAACAGAAAGAAAAAATCGCAGAATTACAAAAAGAAATAGAAACGGACTTCCCGTTGTCTA
>JAHHKH010000195.1 GCA_018679695.1 Maribacter sp. | reverse complement strand
TTCTTCTACCAATAAGAGTGAATTTTTCTTCTGGCAGGAAAGATACTTTAAGCTGGTCAGCCACCCGTTCAGATATTTCTTTCTGTATATCAAAAAAGGTCTCAAATTGTTCTTCGTACGATTTGGCCCAGAGTTGATAGCCTGTTTCAACTTCGACTAGTTTAACCGTTACCCTAAGTTGATTCTTTCGATATGATATTGATCCATCTACCAAGTAATTAACCCCAAGATTCTTACCGGTTTTTTTGAAATCTTCCTTTTTATCAATTTGAAAGGAGGAAGAGCCTGTGATGACCTTTAAGGAATCAATGTTACTTAATGAATTTATAATCTCATCCGCCAAGCCAATAGCCAGAAAGGAATCTTTAGGATCTGTCCCTAAATAATCAAATTTGAGTACTGCCAAAGACTTTTCTAGTTCAATTTCATGTCGTTCATTACCGCTTAGAATTCCAATAAAGATTAAAAGTGAAATAGCCACAAGAACAAATGGAATAACCCATTTTTTAGATTCTCTGCTTGACCTAGCAGTAGTTTTAAAGACATTTTCACCACGCACACTGGGTGAAAAACCAAAGTATTCCTTATAACACGTTGAAAAATAAGTCGGACTATTAAATCCAACCATATAGGCTATTTCAGCAATTGAGTACTTCCGGGATTTTACAAGTTCTGCCGCCTTTTCCAGCCTGATCTCACGAATAAATTGAGAAGCTGACTTATTTTCCGTAGACTTAATTCTTCTATATAATTCTGAACGACTCACACCCAACTCGTGAGCAAGGGCCAAGACACCAAATTGTTGACTCAAGAGATTATCCTGGACAATTTTCCTAGCTCCCGATATAAATTCAGCAGAATTCATAACCAATTGATTACCGGGGGTGTTTTCTTTTAAATTTAGTAAATAAGCTTGGAAGTTAAAAATATAAGGCAGGATAATTGGCAATATTTAGCAGGTTTCGAATCCTTGAATTAAGTAGTGTAATGGTATTCGAAAGGCAGGAAACGCATCATATTTTAAGATTTTAAATTTTTTCTTTAATTATTGAAAACATAATTGAAATGAAGTCTTGGGAAGAATAAGGAGCTTAGTTATCAATTATTAATCCATAAAACCACAACTATGAAAACAAGAACAATTATCGGACTATTTATGACTTTCTTGGTCTTCTCTTGCGCCCATGAAGAAGCATCTGAGACAACGGATTTCGAAAATCAAAGCTTGCGAGCTAAAAGTCCTATCGCAAAATTATTAAGCACTGAAGAAGGAAGACAGGGATTTAGCAAGCTCTTTTCATCCGATGCAACTGCCAAAAACCATGGTAACGGGGTAATCGTTATCAAAAATGGCGCAGATTATGTTGCATGTGGCGGAGATGATAATAACTTGGTATGTGTATATGAAATAAAAGACGATTTCTACCAGTCTCCAATTGACATGAAATTTCTACCAAATGGTCTGGCCCAATTTATGGCCAAATCCAAAGATTTCGCGATTGAGATTTATGAACTGCCATCATTCGAGTTGATCTACTCCAATCTTTGTATGGATGAATTCCAGGGCAATTTACACATCAACCTTTTAGCGACCTATGAACTGATTTCAGACGATCCTTTTGTTGATTTTGATTACTATACTTTTGTGGAGCCTGCTTCAGCGAGTAATATGCAAATTACCGCTGTGGTCAATGACGCTGCACGCAATCTGGACATATTCGCACTAACCTGGGATTGTGTTGCACCAACTTCAGAAAAAAGGGTCAAGGTTACGAGTTTGATCAGAACAAATGGAACACAAAATTTTAAAATACACGGACTCTAAAATGCATGAAGATAAATTTGTGTTAGACAAAGCCATCTGTATAAGGATGGCTTTTTTGTTTCGGTCTTTACGGCAGATAAAACTCGAATCTTTTGGAATAAAAGGCACCAATAGAACAAAAAACGCTCTACTACAACTCCTATAGCCAATCGCTGGCTATAACTTGATATAATTTTCCTACATTAGATTTAAATAAATAATTCTTAGAATGGTTCTGGTCTTAAGTTGCCTGGCTATAGCCCTAACCGTTGTGGCACATTAGCTAGTCTGCTTCGCAGCCGTCGTGTGTTCGCTGCGCTCGGAACAGCTGAAGCTGACCTTAGGTGCTACGCGCTTCGCCCTCCCGCACCAAAAGAAATGTGCCACAATGACCTGCTAAACCAAATTGCTTGACAGACTTGCGACAAACAGCTTCTAGCTGTCCGCTCAAGCGGCTAACGTGCCACAACAGTGGCTAAAAGCAATTTGGATCCCTGATTCTTATTCCCAATACCACAAGATACGACCCCTTGCACGATCTTCTTGGTAAACCATCGATTGAAACAAATACCCATAACAGCAGTCAGTTTTTCAAACAATAGTGAATGGATTTTGCTATATTTCCTTAAAAATCATGGAACTGCGTTTAGCAGGTCATTGCACAGGCCCTTGATCTTTAAAATATGGAATATAGATAAGCCCTTTTACTCTTTATGACCTACTTTGTAAAAAGCTGTCCCTATTTTGTTTAAAAAACGGAAAACAAGTTAAAAAATGAATAAAAACCTACTCTGGCAACCTTCCGAGTCAAGCAAGACAAGCTCCAAAATGTACGAATTTCTTAATCGTATTGCCCAAAAATATTCCCTTCCCGATCGTGAGTATGCAACCCTTCACCAGTGGAGCGTTGAAAATATTGGCGATTTCTGGTCAGAAATATGGGACTTTTGCGGTATCAAGGCATCAAAAAAAGCAGATACCATAGTGGACGACATTCACAAAATGCCGGGTGCCAAATGGTTCGAAGGCGCCCGATTGAATTTTGCCGAAAACCTGCTGGGCCGAAAAGACGATCACACTGCCCTGATCTTTAAAGGGGAAACTTCGGTGCATCGGGAACTCACCTATGCCGAATTGTACGAACAGGTTCGCCGGGTGGCGGCAGCCATGAAAAATTTGGGTGTTGTAAAAGGGGACCGCATCGCTGCATTTATGCCCAATATGCCCGAAACAATTATCGGAATGCTCGCCGCTTCGTCCATCGGTGCCATCTGGTCTTCCACCTCTCCCGATTTTGGGACCCAAGGCGTATTGGATCGTTTTTCCCAAATCAAACCCAAACTCATTTTCGCTGCGGACGGCTATTACTACAAAGGCAAGGTTTTCGACTCGCAGCCAAAGTTAGCCCATATTCTTCAAGGCCTGCCTTCGGTGGAAAAGACCATCCTCGTGGATTATACGGGCAGCGCAGACGTAACTACGGTTCCGAATGCCATCTTGTTTGAGGATTTTGCCGCTTCGACCCAAGAACCGCTGTTATTTGAACCGTTGCCTTTTGATCATCCGCTCTATATCATGTACTCATCGGGTACAACGGGTTTGCCAAAAAGCATTGTACACTCGGCCGGAGGCACACTCATTCAACATTTAAAAGAGCTGATCTTGCACAACAACATCCAAAGTGACCAAACCGTATTTTATTTTACCACCTGTGGCTGGATGATGTGGAACTGGTTTGTCA
>JAHHKH010000091.1 GCA_018679695.1 Maribacter sp. | reverse complement strand
TTCGCTCCAGCGTAGTTAGTTTGATGCTGAACAATGCCAATGTGAGTCCGGCAAATGTTCCGGAGAGGATAACCAACAGAACTACAATGATAGCATTAATCCCCATTTAATTTTGAGATGATGGAATGTTATCAAAAGTAAGTCACTCAATGACCAATTATAATGACCAATATCATCGCAGTCAAAATTTTGGTTCAATGATTTATGTACAGTTTTTCATTCGCTACTTCAAGCATCATTCTTTGAAGTTTTCCTTTCCATGAAATGATTAAACTACATAATATCGCGGCATATTTTTTAATTGTTAAAGTCTCACTTTATGCTTAAAAAGTGGTTGGTGTTGAAACCCATCTTCCTTTACATTTAAATGTTTCCTTTAAGATAGTCATTAAAATAGAAACCCTATTCTCTTGAAATATGAAGAATACCGTCGCCTTGGTTGACGATAGGGGATTGATTGATACAAATAACATAGCCTGGGAACAAGGCTTTTATATTTCGTTCAAAATAGCCAAAAGGATCGGAGATACTTCCAAGGACATCCCCTTTATTCACCTTACTGCCCAATCTCACCAGAGGGTGGAACATGCCAGAATATTTGGCCCGAACCCAACTTGATTTTTTAATAATTTTAGGCTTTATGATCTTATTCTCCATTAATTCCAGCTCCTTACTAAAATCCCGCATACCCAAATGCCGCATTACACGAATTGCTCCGGCAACTCCGACCTTGGATACTTTATCATTTATATCCAATGATTTTCCACCTTCGAAGAGTAATACTTTTTTATCAAGTTTATGAAGAGTCTCCCTAAAGGATTTATCTCGATGACCGGTCTGAATAATAAATCGCGGTTGGAATACTTTTGCCAGTTTTAAGCTCTCCTTGTCACTTTCATTAATCCGTATTTGAGGTATGTTGAAACGTCGGTCTCCTCCGGTATGGAAGTCAATACAATAATCTACTAAAGGTGCAATCTCTTTTATGATGTGATAAGCAAACCTGCTGGCCAATGAACCTCGCGGACTACCAGGGAAAACCCTGTTCAAATCCCGACCATCAGGAAATTGTCTTTTTTGATTTAAAAAGCCAAATACATTGACTACAGGTATACAAATGACCATCCCGTACTGTGGTTTATTGTATTTGTTCGAAATCAACTGACGTACAATTTCGATACCGTTTATTTCATTGCCATGGATGCCGGCGGTAATCAACAAGGTGGGGCCTTCTTTTTTGGCCCTTTCCACTACAATCGGTACCTGAATTTTGGTTCGGGTATGTAATTTGGCGATATCCAGATTGAGTTGCACCCCTTTTCCGTTGGAAATAGCATGCCCGAGTAGTTCAATTTTTTTACTCTGCATTACGTTCTACATATTTAATTATTTGTCCAGCGATATCCTTTCCTGTCGCGGCTTCTATGCCCTCCAGTCCCGGAGATGAATTTACCTCAAGGATCAAAGGGCCTCGGGCAGATTGTAACAAATCCACTCCGGCTACCCCAAGTCCCATTGCTTTGGCTGCTTTTAGAGCTGCATTTTCCTCTTCATCGCTAAGCTCTATAATATTCGCAGAACCTCCCCTATGAAGGTTAGATCTGAATTCCCCTTCCTTGCCTTGGCGCTTCATGGCACCAACTACCACACCATCCACCACGAAAGCCCTTAAATCGGCACCCATTGCTTCTTTGATAAATTCCTGAACAATGACCCGGGCTTGAAGGCCATTAAAAGCTTCAAGAATGGATTCTGCCGAATTCTGATTGTCTGCCAATACTACGCCAAGACCCTGAGTACCTTCAAGTAACTTGATGACAACAGGGGCTCCGCCTACGTGGTCTATTATCGCGCCTACATCTTTAGAGTAATTGCTAAAAACCGTTTTGGGTAATCCCAAGCCAGCTCTAGATAAAATTTGAAGGCTTCTCAATTTATCACGCGACCGAACTAACGCCTGTGATTCTACAGCAGAAAAAACTTTCATCATTTCAAATTGACGCACCACTGCTGTGCCATAAAAAGTAATCGAAGATCCAATACGTGGAATAACTCCGTCAACATCATATATTTCTTTTCCCTGATACATGAGTCCGGGTTTCCTCTTTTCAATAATAAGATCGCATTTGGCATGATCTATGACCTGCATTGTATGGCCCTTTTTCTCTCCGGCTTCAATAAGACGTTTTGTAGAATATAAGTTTGGGTTTTGTGATAAGATTATTATTTTCATGAGTATAATTTTTATTTTTAGATTTAAAAAATACAGTTTAAACGATGTTATTGGTAACGCCTAAATCATTTTTAATGAAGATGGTGATACTCCTCAAAAGCAAGACCCCACCAAATATTAGAATTGATATTCGGATAACGATTTTGGCATTTTCAGATATACAGCCAAGACCAATTCAGTACTTACGAACCAAATTTCTTCAAAAGCATCTATATAGTGGCCGGCATAGATTATTTTAAAAAGATCATAAATACAGCTCAGCCTTTATTCCCCTGAATTAAATGGCTGAATGCTATATACATCAGGATGTTAAATATGTTGAATAATATGTTCGTATTCTCTTATTGAAATATCCAATTTATCTGCAAATCGCAAAACGCTGGCCACTTCTTTTTCGTTGATTTCCCCTTCACTAAATGCGACGGTAACTATAGCTGAAAGATGGGCTGCATTATTTCTGTGTTCAGATGGTTCGAATAAGTTCTTTATATGCATTTATAGGTTTTCGAAGTACAGTTGAATCGGAATATACAACTAAAGTATTTCGTTGACAGCTACCTGAGTAGCAGGGAATATAAAATATACTATCCATATTCAAACCAACAATATCAATAGTTTTATAATAGGCAGTTCTTTTGAAAAATATGCGCCATCTTTGTTAATGAGAAATATTTGGTTCTAAATTTCAAGTTCGTCTAAGAGGGAACAGAATCATGATTCTATAAATGGTTTATTAGGCCGTGATTCGATTCTAAAGTAAGATTTATGAAAATTTTTGAGTGTGGTCATTGTAATCACCCATTATTTTTCGAAAGCAATAGCTGTGAAAATTGTGGGCATTCCTGCGGTTATCGGGACGATGATCGTATAATGCTGACCTTTGATCCCCTAAAGCCATCACTTATTTCCGATCGCGAAAAAAATGAATACAATTATTGTAAAAACAAGGAGTATGGTGTCTGCAACTGGCTGCTCGAAAAGGAAGATGAACATGATTATTGTAATGCTTGTCAGCTCAATCGGACTATCCCTAATCTTTCCGATAAAAATAATTTTTCAAAATGGCAAAACTTGGAGGTAGCCAAGCACCGGCTTATCTATCAACTTCAAAAAATGGGTCTTGATTTACCTAGCAAAATGGTTCATAAAGAGGGATTGTGTTTTGATTTTATTGCCAAAAAGAATAACCCCGAAATCATGACCGGTCATGCCAATGGAATAATTACAATACTGCTTCGTGAGGCAGATTCTGTCTCCAGAGAGCAAATAAGAAAAAAGTTGCAGGAGCCTTTCCGAACGTTAATCGGACATCTAAGACATGAGGTAGGGCACTACTTCTGGGATCGATTGATTTTCAATAATCAGGATGTCTTACAAGCGTTCAGGACAATCTTTGGAAATGAGGAAGCTAATTATAGTGATGCCTTGCAAACCTATTATAAATATGGGGCACCTCACCATTGGCAAGAATCATATATAAGTAAATATGCAACATCGCACCCCTGGGAAGATTGGGCAGAAACTTGGGCACATTATTTACACATTATGGATATGGTGGAGACCGCTCATTTTTTTTGTTTGAGCGTAAATCCAAATGAGATTTCGCAAAACATGAAGACAGAGGCAACGTTAGATCCTTATGCTGTAAAAGATTTCCAAACCATTATAGACACTTGTGTGCCTTTATCATTTGCCGTCAATAGCATCAATCGGTCCATGGGTATCCCAGATGTTTATCCTTTCGTCATTAATAGGGCAGTGATAAAGAAAATGACATTCATTCACGAATTACTATTGCCCAAGCGATAATTTCCGCACTTTTAGGGATTTTTAGATCTACCCAAGCTAAAGGATGGATGGTTCTAAAGGTGTTGTAATTGCGTAGTTAAGACTAGCAATGCACTACCAAACTATTTCACCGATTCCTATCTAAGTAGCATGGAATATTTATTATACTATTTATATTCATACCAATCGAAGATGCATAGCTCTATGCTAGCCAGCAAACTTTTTTGATACAATTGTGCGACCCATGCTTGAATTTTTTACGGTATCTTTAAAGAAATGCACTATCCAAAAATTAACAAAATCAGAAATATGTCAAAAATTGATTTTTCTAAATATGAAACCAAAGGTTTTTACGACGAAATGTTTGCCGCTACGCAGGAAGTACGCCCAAATTATGAGCTTTTCAAGAAGCGATTGGAAAAGTTAAGTAGAAACAAACTGGAGTTTTTACAGCATGCAACCGATAGGGCACAATTATCCCTAGGCATGACTTTTAATGTTTACAGTGATAATAAAGGGGTAGAACGTATTCTTCACTTAGATATCATTCCGAGAATAGTAAGTGGACCCGATTGGGATCTTCTTGCCAAAGGACTTGAGCAAAGAATAGTCGCCTTGAATATGTTCATTGATGACATTTATAACGATCAAAAAGCGCTGAAAGACAAAATCATACCACGTGATTTGGTGCTATCGAGTGCAGGTTATCTTAAAGAATGTATAGGATTAAAACCACCTGAAAATGTATGGAGCCATATCTCGGGTACAGACCTTATTAGAGACGGGGAGGGAAATTTTCATGTTTTGGAAGACAATCTCAGATGTCCTTCGGGCGTATCTTATATGTTGGAAAACAGGGAAATACTCAAACGTACCTTTCCAGAATTGTTCGAAAAACTGCATGTGCGTCCTGTTCATGATTATTCGCATTATTTAAGGGATATGTTGGAATCACTTACCCAAGAATATCCAGCAACCATAGCGGTTTTAACTCCAGGCACTTATAACTCTGCCTACTTTGAGCATGCATATTTGGCACAACAGATGGGGGCTGAACTGGTTGAAGGGAGGGATTTGGTGGTCAAGAACAGTTTTGTTTACATGATTACCACCAAAGGACTTCAAAAAGTTGATGTGATTTACAGAAGGGTAGATGATGATTTTTTAGACCCATTGGTCTTCAACAAAGATTCACTACTAGGTACTCCAGGTTTGTTTGAAGCGTATTTAAAAGGCAATGTCGTTCTTGTGAATGCCCCGGGTGCCGGTGTTGCCGATGACAAGGCTGTCTATGCCTATATTCCAAGGTTAATCAAATACTACATGGGCGAAGATGTGTTATTGCCTAATATTAAAACCTATATCTGTGCAGAAGAACAAGACCTGGGATATGTCATTGAAAACATAGGAAAGCTCGTGGTAAAACAGACCGATGGATCAGGTGGCTACGGAATGCTTATAGGTCCGCATGCATCGAAAAAAGAAATTGAGGAATTTACTATAAAAGTTAAGAACAACCCCAGAAATTATATCGCCCAGCCGATGGTCAATCTTTCTAGAGTGCCTACTATGACCGAAGATACCATAGAGGGTAGGCATGTAGATTTAAGGCCCTATGTTTTATATGGAAAAAATATTAAGATAATTCCCGGTGCGCTCACTAGAGTTGCCTTGACCAAAGGATCCTTGGTTGTTAATTCCTCACAAGGCGGTGGCAGTAAAGATACATGGGTGTTGGATAACAAATAAAAAATAGAGTGTATGTTAAGTAGAGTAGCGAATACTATGTATTGGATGAATAGGTACATAGAAAGGGCAGAAAACTATGCCCGATTTATGGATGTCAATTTTAACCTTGCCTTGGAGTCCCCAAGTGAAACGATCGAACAATGGAAACCCTTGGTAGTGATTACTGGCGATTGGCCATTATACGAGTCCCTTTATCAAAAGGTAAATAAAAAACAAGTTATATATTTCTTGGGTTTTGATCCAAAAAATCCGAATTCTATTTACAATTGTATCACAAATGCCAGGGAAAATGCGAGGGCCATACGCCCTGAATTAACCAAGGAAGTATGGGAACAGATAAATTCCATCTACTTTTTTGTGTGCAAAGGGTTGGAAAAAAAGCGGTGGAAAAGCGATGATCCTAGAAGTTTTTTCAAAAAAATCAGGGAAGACTGTCAATTGTTATATGGAATTTTCGATGCAACCATCTCCAGAAATGACGGATGGCATTTTGGAAAAATCGGTCAGCTGCTCGAACGTGCAGATAAGACCTCGCGGGTCATTGATGTAAAATACCACATTTTGCTTACCAATACTGAGGCCGTTGGAACACCTTTGGATCTTATGCAATGGGCCGCTTTACTTAAATCTGTAAGTGCCTACGATATGTACCGAAAAAAATACGGGAAGCTTACGGCCTTGAATATCTCAGAGTTTTTGATTTTGGACAAGACATTTCCACGCTCCATGCTGTGCTGTCTTATTCATGCCGAACAATCTTTGCATGCGATTACAGGAAATTCGGGAGGGTTTAGCACCAGTGCTGAAAAACAGTTGGGCAAGCTAAAGTCAGAATTGGAATTTGCGGAAATAGCTGATATTTTTAATAGTGGGCTACATGAATATATTGATGGTTTTCAACAACGACTCAATGTGATTTCAACACATTTCTATAATTCTTTCTTTACAACACAAATCGAACAAATACAACAATGAATTTAGCTTTAGGGGATTGTTTATCGTAACGCCTAAAATCTTTTCTATCTTTTTAATGGACACCGCTGCCAATAGCGCGCTAAAAGAAGAGAATAACCTTGTGCTTGATTAAGTATCGTATAAATGAGAATAAAAATAGTTCACGAAACGGAGTATAATTTTAACAAGGAGGTGTTTCTAGAACCCCATTATTTAAGGTTCAAGCCTAAAAGTATGCCATTTCTTGATTTGGAATCACATCGATTGGACATATCAACAGTTCCTTCAGGAATTTCCGAACAGTTGGATGTTGAAGGGAATGTTGTACATTTTTGCTGGTTTGATGGGATGCATAAAAACATCAATATCAAATCGGAAGCGGTGCTTAAAATCAAACCCTTTAAACCTTTCAACTTTTTAATATACCCGATGAGTTGTAGCACAATTCCGTTTGAGTATCCCAAGCAGATACGTGCTTTGTTGGCCCTTTATTTGGAATCGACCAAAATTAATGGTGCGTTACTTGATTATGGGCGGGGAATTCTTAAAACTGTTGAATCAAATACCATTTCCTTTTTATCGCAATTGACCATACAGATTCATCAAGATTTCGTCTTGGAAACCAGGGAAACAGGTGCCCCATTTCATCCAGACGAAACATATGAAGGCAAAACAGGTTCTTGTCGCGATTTAAGTTGGATGCAAATACAACTGTTACGCAACCTTGGCTTGGCCGCAAGGTTTGTAAGTGGGTATTATTATGTTGATGTAGAAGATCCCCAATATGAACTTCACGCTTGGATAGAAGTTTTTGTTCCCGGTGCCGGATGGATAGGTTTTGACCCGAGTAACGGTATCGCTACTGCGAATATGCACATACCTGTTTGTTCAAGTGTACATTATGGGAATACCATGCCGGTTTCTGGCTCGGTACGTGGGGATGCACAAGCACATTTAAAAACCCAGTTAATCATAGAAGTACTTCCTTGACTTTTTTTATTAGAAATTTTATAGATCGATTTTTCCCAAACCTGGATGTTCGCTTGGATATAAAATCCCCCTTTCAATAGTGAAAAGTTCTTTAAAGGGATCATCTTTAATATCCAAATGCCCATCAAGGTCGGCGTATTGGATATTTGGTCGCGATAAGGCAAAATGCAGTCCAGCGGAAATGCCTAGACCGCATTCATCAATACAGCCAACCATAGCATCCAATTTTGCGGATTTTGCGACAGAATTAATATGCATTCCCTCTAAAATACCACCTACTTTTTGTAGTTTAATGTTAACCATATCCAATCGTTCATTTTGCGCCAAGCGAAAGGCATCTTTCAAAGTTTTTAAGCTCTCATCGGCCATCACGGGAATAGCTACCTGATTGGTCACAAGACCCATTCGTTCATCCTTTCCAACCTTGGTGGGCTGTTCAAAAATTTCGATTCCTACGACCTCCGTACTTTTTACAAAAGCTAAGGACTCTTCAACGCTATAGCCTTGATTACCATCAAATCGAAGAATTAGTTTAGGGTATAACTCACGAAGTCTGATCATCTTTTGAATGTCATCTTCCAAGCTCAATCCGCCTTTTACCTTGATGATTGAAAATCCGATAGCCACAAATTCAGCTGCCCGTTTCAGCGTTTCCTGCAAGGGAAGAATCCCAATGGTTATACT
>JAHHKH010000086.1 GCA_018679695.1 Maribacter sp. | reverse complement strand
GGACAAGATCCTTACGAATATATTGGTAATCCCAATCTGGATGCAGAGATCAACAATCAGTTCGAAATTGGGTTTAAGGGTAAACTACCTTTTACCGAAACCTCTTCAGATCGATTCATTTATAGCAGCTCGTTCTACTATTCATTCTATGAAAACTATATTGTCGCCGTTATCGATGAAACCCAAACCCGAAAATTCATGCCAACCAGGGAACCGGTTAATCCCAAGGTTTTTAGAAATTTGGACAAGGCCTACAAAACGGGATTTGAATTAGCTGCTGGCGTTGATTTTCTTAAAGACTTTAATTTTACTACAGAACTGGCTAACGTGTATGCCAAAAACAAGGATTTGAACGAATCCTTACCCCTTGTACCCCCATTGACCACAAGATTTAAACTAGGATTTGAAAAAGAGCGGTTTTGGGCAAATGTTCATTATACATTGACAGCAAAACAGGATAATATTTCAGAATCATTTGGTGAGAATCCAACACCAGCTTATGAAGTAATGGATATTCGATTGGGTATTGTTCCTATCAAAAACCTAACCTTGGGTATAGCTGCTTTAAATGTCTTCGATAAAACCTATAATAACCATTTGAATTTCTCATTCAATAATCAAGCTGATTTTAGGGCAATTCCAATAAATGACCCAGGCAGAAATCTATCTGCTTTTGTACAATACAAATTCTAGAACTAAAAAACGGGGGCAAAAGCCCCCGTTTTTAATCCGCACTACTTCGAATTTGTATATATATTACTTCGTAAAAGCATAACTCACACCAAACTGGATCATCGATGTCGTCATGTCGTACGATACCTCACTTCCGGGAATTGCGCCATAGGGTGGGAAGTTTTGAATGAACATCGGATTCAATAATTGTCCTGTTGTTGCATCCCCACTTGAACCATAGTGATAAACCGCGTCAAGTTGCCAGTTACTATCCAATTCATAACTAAATCCAAACTGGAAAGCATTTTTAATTATGGCAGTTGCCGGGATATTGAAAAAGGCCACGTCCTCGTTAATTGGGTTGGTACTATAGGTATACCCCGCTCGTAATGGGAGTTTATCAATTCCCTTAAACTGTATACCAGCAGAGACAATAGAGATGTTTTCCCAACCAAATCCGGCTACAGATGCCGTTGGTGTCCAACCTGTTTCGGAAAAACCATCGGTATTCTCATAATCCACTAATCGGTAATCCAAGGCCAAATCAACATCGCCTAACGAATACCCTAAACCAATGGAATAAATAGCTGGGTAGTCCATATTAAAATTATTGGTAGCAGTAGTGTTATCCAAATAAGTGTTATCAAATTCGAAATCACCAAAAGATTGGGTGCTTTTATAGGATGCGCCCGCTTTAAATCCTGAACCAGAATCATAAAACAAACCAACTTGTCCTCCAAAACCCAAAGCGGTTGCCTTATCTGTAGATGGGTATCCTGCAGTTTGGCTAGGATTGGCTGTAGGGTTCGGCGCTAATTCCAAGGTAGCGTAGTTGAATGTTGGTTCAATTCCTATTGAGAATTGATCGGACAATTCATAAGCCCAGGTAAAACCTACTTGCAATAAAATATAATCGGACTCAATTCTGCCAAATCCACCCATATTTTGAGGCATGTTAATCGGATTTGTAGTACTCTCGGGGAAAGTCACACCAAAACCACTAATACCAAAGGCAGAGGCTCCAAAGGTATGTTTACTACCTTCCTTACCCCAGACCATTGCTAATGCAGGCAGAGGGGAAACACCCCTATCATCTTCTGTCGTACCACTAAAGAAATTACCTGTTGGTTGACCACTGGTGTCAAATTCGGGTACTGTAGAATTCAATTCAGGAGAAGAAAAGAACAAACCAATATCGAACTTTACGATTTTATCATCAAAAGTCGAGATTGCAGCCGGATTCCAATGTAAGGCCCCGGAAATATCCAAGGGTTGGGCAGTTGCAGCACCACCCATTGACATATTAACGGCCCCAACACCCTGCATAATGTGACCCGACTGCGCCAATGCAGCGGTTGCAAAGATTAAAAACGAAAAATTAAGAATTGATTTTCTCATGATTATTGAGTTTATGTAACTTCTTAGCCTATCCCATTCTATTGAAAAAATATGCTATTTAGATTACGGATTGAATACTTAAACGACTCAAAATTATAATCGAAATAAGTGAAGATTTATGACAAATGTCATAGTTAATATTTGGAAAAGACCAACCCACGGAAACTATTGATATTTGTTGAATTTGCTGAATTAAAAAAAATCGTAAATAATTGTTTATCAGATTACTAGAAAAATATTTTTGTAACATTTGTTACAAAAAGAATGTAGCAATATGACAAATGTCATAAAATGAACCTGTTTATCAGGATAATTTTACACCAAGAAATTCGAAGTGTGACAAATGCTCATATTTCATCCATAAACTAAAAAGTATAATGAAAAATCTTTTAATATTAGGTGCGGGTACTTCGGGAACCATGATGGCAAACCATTTGGTGAAAAAACTACCAAAAAAGGAATGGAAAATCACGATTGTCGACCAGTATAAAACCCATTATTACCAGCCTGGATTTCTATTCCTTCCATTTGATATATATTCATCAAAACAAGTAAAGAAAAAGGGATCCAAATTTATTCCGAAAGGAGTTGATTATATAAATGATAAAATAGAACTCATTGTGCCAGAAGAAAATAAGGTACAATTAGAAAATGGTGAAAATATCAATTATGATATCTTGATTGTCGCAACAGGAACCAAGATTGCCCCAGAGGAAATAGAGGGCATGAGTGGTCCGGAGTGGTATAAAAGTATTTTTGATTTTTATACCTATGAAGGGGCAAAAGCCCTGCGTAATAAACTTCGCGAATGGGAAGGTGGTAAACTGGTTGTACATATTACCGAAATGCCCATTAAATGTCCCGTGGCTCCCTTGGAATTTGCATTTTTGGCCGATTCCTATTTTAGGAACAAAGGAATGCGAGACAAAGTTGACATCACCTTTGTAACTCCTTTGGGCGGTGCATTTACTAAACCAAAAGCTACGAAGGCCCTACATTATCTATTGGAAGAGAAGGGAATAAAGGAAGTTACCGACTTCAACATAGAGCGGGTTGATTATGAAAATAACAAAATCATTGACTATGCCGATACCGAGGTAGAATATGATCTTTTGGTCACCGTACCTACCAATATGGGCGATGAGGTTATTGAACGTTCTGGCATGGGCGATGACTTAAACTTTGTACCAACCCATAAGGGTACATTACAAACTTTAGACCATGAAAATATTTTTGCGATCGGCGATGCTACAAATCTACCGGCATCAAAGGCAGGATCCGTTGCCCATTTTGAAGCAGAGATCTTAACCGAAAATATTCTCAGATATATTAAAGGGGAGAAACTCAAGGATGAGTTTGATGGGCATGCCAATTGTTTTATTGAGACAGGAAATGGCAAAGCGCTTTTAATCGACTTCAATTATACCCATGAACCTGTAGAGGGTACGTTCCCTTTTCCTGGCGTAGGTCCTCTTAAATTACTTAAAGAAAGTAGAACTAACCATATGGGTAAAATGGCGTTTAAATGGGTCTATTGGAATATGTTGATAAAAGGTGTGCATATACCTTTTGTATCAGCTACAATGAGCGAGAAAGGGAAAAAATTTGATATTAAAGCAAACTAAGAAAAATTTATAAACTATAAAAACAAAAATTATGGACTTAAACATAGCAGGCATTAGATTGGATGTAACTGAAGACGGATATTTAACAGACGTATCCCAGTGGAACAAAGAAATCGCTATTGAAATAGCCAAAAAAGAAGGAATTGAATTAACCGATAAGCATTGGGAAGTAATTTCCTGGATTCAGGAACAAGTTAAAAATGAGGTGGCCTTATCGATCCGAGGGATTAAAAAAAGTGGGGTATTGAACATCAAAGAGTTCTATGCGCTTTTTCCAGGGGGACCACTAAAAAAAGCAACAAAGATTGCTGGTGTTCCGAAACCTAAAAGCTGTATCTAAACAAAAAAATAATCTTGATTAAAATTATAGATCATGGGAAAAACAAAAGTTAAAAAAATGCTTTTCATCTTATCAAAAGCGACCTTAGAAAACGTATATGCAGCTTTTGTAATGGCAAATGGGGCAAGAATGGAAGGTATAGAATCAGAAATATTCTTTACCTTTTTTGGATTGGAGGCCATACAAAAGAAAAAACTCGAACATTTACATG
>JAHHKH010000069.1 GCA_018679695.1 Maribacter sp. | reverse complement strand
GGGTTGTTGAACCGTAATCCAAAAACTTCCCGTTCCAACCCCTTGTCCTCAAGGACAAAAAATGATTTATAAAGGCTTGTCAAACCAATTTTACCCAAAAAGCGAATCAGGGAAAATGTAAAGTGATAAACCTTTTCCGGGTCAAATAAAAAAAGAATATTTCGCTTAAAGGCAGATCGGGCACTTATAAATCGCATGGGTTTCAATAACAAAGGTGTTTTTGATGCAGTTGAGCGTTTAAAAAAGAAGCACAAAGTGCTAATTGGGGGCAATATCGGTAAGAACAAGATTACCCCTAATGAGGAGGCGATCAAAGATTATCTAATAAGTTTTGACGCACTTTTTCCTCATGTGGATTACTTTGTAGTGAACGTAAGTTCCCCTAATACACCGGGATTACGGGAACTCCAGGATAAGGAACCATTGACGGCATTGCTGAGGGAATTAAAAAAGGAAAACACTAAAATTGCCTCAAAAGGAACTGGTATTAAAGAAAAACCGATTTTACTGAAAATAGCCCCTGACCTAACCAATGATCAATTGATTGATATTATCAAGATCGTTGAGCAGACAAAAATTGATGGTATTATTGCCACCAACACTACAATTGAGCGTCAAGAGCTTAAATCCGCATGGATGTTAGCTGAGGAAAAAGGTGGGCTGAGCGGCAGACCGTTGACAAAAAGAAGTACCGAGGTAATTCGTTTTTTGGCCGAAAAGAGCAATAAAGCTTTCCCTATTATCGGAGTGGGGGGAATACATTCCGCTGAAGATGCTATTGAGAAATTGGAAGCTGGAGCAGATTTAATACAGCTTTATACCGGATTTATTTATGAAGGTCCTGGTTTGATAAAAAAAATCAATAAGGCACTCTTAAAAAAGCAATAGTGAAACCTTAATTTGACCAATAATCGATCACAAGCACGTCGTCCAGGAATGGAGTAAGCACTTGTCCAAAAGCCTTATGGTCGGGATGTGGCAGGTAGATCGCCCGGTCCTCCTCGCTTTTGAAAGTTAATAGAAAACAATGCGTAAAGCCTTTATCCAAGCCTTCTGGACTATTGTTCAAACCCCATTCATAGGAAGTTATTTGGGGTATTTTGGAAGGTAAGATCCCAAATGCATCTTCGACCTTTTTTATGTCATCGGAAGTTGTACCATCTTTAAACTTAAACAGTACTACATGGCGTAATACACTATCCTTTTCTTTAGTGAATGCATTCTTCATGGCTGGTTTGGTATAATCTTTTTTAGTGGGACAAAAACCCGTTGTCGAAACCGCCAAAATAGTGCTAAGGGCAATAATAAAGAACTTCATGGTATTAAAATTTTAGGTAATATATGAAAATAGCCTGTTACTGCATGGGAATTTGTATTTTTCATTGCTCAATTACTATAAGTTTGAATTACGAGATACTGTCCGCTTTTATTCTAGCATCTGCCGCTTTGGCCATTGCACCAGGCCCCGATAACATTTATGTATTGACCCAAAGTATAGCCAATGGCAAAAAATATGGGCTGGCTACCGTCGCTGGCTTGGTTTCGGGCTGTTTGGTACATACCACCCTTTTGGCTTTTGGGGTATCTGCAATTTTGAAGGAAAGCGAAGATCTTTTCTTTGCTATAAAACTTTTGGGGGCATTGTATCTTTTCTACTTGGCATTCAAGGTTTTTCAAAGTGATGTTCAATTGCAATTTTCCAATGGCGAAGTACCCAAAAAAGGATTATTACAATTGTTCAAACAGGGTTTTATAATGAATGTGTTGAATCCAAAGGTCACCATATTCTTTTTGGCATTTTTCCCCGGTTTTTTATTTAGCGATTCGCTTGGTCCTATAACCCAGTTCTATGTTCTGGGACTGTTGTTTATGATAGTGACCTTCATCGTTTTTGGTTTTATCGCCATTCTTTCAGGGTCAATTTCAGACTATTTAAGAGGGCATTCCAATTTGGGTTTGTTCTTAAAATGGCTGCAGATTTTGGTGTTCATAGGAATAGGTTTGTTTATTCTTTTATCGAATAAATAATGGTAATTTTGATTAGTCTTCAAAGTTGATTAATGTCCAATACGGTTAAAATAATTGAATGTCCAAGGGATGCCATGCAGGGCATAAAAGCCTTTATCCCTACTGAGGAAAAAGCAAAATACATTCAATCATTATTGGGTTGCGGATTTGATACCGTCGACTTCGGGAGTTTTGTTTCCCCCAGGGCCATTCCACAAATGGTAGATACCGGGGAAGTACTTTCCATGCTGGACTTGACCAAGACAAAGAGCAAGTTGTTGGCCATTGTAGCAAATGTGAGAGGAGCCCGTAATGCCTGCTTACATGATGAAATTCAATACTTGGGATATCCTTTTTCAATATCGGAGAACTTTCAGATGCGTAATACCCATAAGACCATTGCCCAGTCGGTCGATACATTGAAAGAGATCTTTGAAATAGCGAATGCCAACCAAAAAGAAGTGGTCACTTATATTTCGATGGGATTTGGTAATCCCTATGGTGACCCGTGGAATGTTGAGGTGGTAGGGGAGTGGACCGAGAAATTGGCCGATATGGGAGCTCGCATCCTGTCCTTATCCGATACGGTCGGAACTTCGACACCAGAGAATATCACCTATCTTTTTTCAAATTTGATATCCAAATATCCTGAAATCGAATTTGGTGCGCATCTTCATACCACACCAAGCAAATGGTATGAAAAGGTCAATTCCGCATACACTTCAGGTTGCAGACGGTTCGATGGGGCCGTGCAGGGATTTGGGGGTTGCCCCATGGCCAAGGATGAACTTACGGGCAACATGCCGACCGAAAAAATGTTGTCGTACTTCACCGCGGAAAAAGTGGATACCAATGTGAATTGGTTTGCATTCGAGGCAGCATTCAATAAGGCAACGGAACTTTTCTCTGGCTACCATTGATTTAATCTATTAGTAATCAGACCCCTATAAATAGTGTTATATTCCCAACAAAATATTATTTAGATTTAGTATAAATAAACTTTGTTAAAGGCAATTTTGGTGTTAAATTTGCTTCTTTAATACATCCTTATTTAAAGTAAGTCTAAATAAGAATAACGCCAAAATGAGAAAACCAATTCTATTCCTTGCAGTACTCTGTACGGCATTTTTATCGGCCCAGACCAAAACAGATTCAATTACCTTAGATCCCCAGAAACAATTAAACGCCGCTCAAAGATTGTTATCCGGCAATTACGCATCAGCAGTTACTGTTGGGGCCTATGGCGAAATGTTATACAACCAACCCGAAGGGGATAATGGCGAGTTGGATGTTCAAAGACTGGTAATATTGTTGGGCTATCGTTTTAACGATAAGGCCCAATTTGTCACTGAGATCGAGTTCGAACATGTTGAAGAGGTCTTCGTGGAACAGGCCTTCGTTAATTATAATGTGGGCAACAATGTAAGCCTTAGAGGTGGACTTATGCTCGTACCTATGGGAATTATCAATGAATTTCATGAACCAACAACTTTCAATGGCACCGAGCGTCCTGCCATGGACAATGCCATTGTACCTACGACTTGGCGTGAACTGGGTGTAGGGGTCAATGGTCGGTTTAATTCCATTTCCCTGGGCTATCAAGCCTACTTGTTCAATGGCTTTAAGTCTACAGCGGCGAATGGTGAGGGAGGTATTTCCGGATTTTTAAAAGGATCCAACGGACTGCGTGGGGGTCGTCAAAAAGGAATCAAATCAACCATAGATAGTCCAAATTTATCCACAAAATTGGATTATTACGGGATACGAGGGCTACGATTAGGTTTTTCCACCTATTTTGGCAAGACCCAAGCTGCAGACGACGTAGAAGAAATCGATGGTGCCAATATAGGTATATCCATGATCGGTTTGGATGCCCGTTATGCCTATCAACGTTTTACGGCACGTGGTCAATTCATCCACGCTTCCTTATCGGATACCGAAGATTACAATGCCCTGACAGGAATGGATTTGGGCAGTGCATTACAGGGTTGGTATGTCGAAGGCGCATTTAATCTTTTACCCACTACCAAGCAACAGAAGCTGTTCGCATTTGCCCGCTATGAAAAGTTTGATACCCATGCTTCAACGGCCGGGTCGTTGGTAAGGAACGAGGCCTATGATAGAACGGACGTTACAACCGGATTGACCTATCATCTTGCCCCAGGGGTGGTATTGAAGGGCGATTACCAGTTCAGAAGCAATGCACTGGAAAACGACGATGTAAAGGACCGATTGAATTTTGGTATTGGGGTATGGTTTTAATTACCAATTAAGGTCCCTTTTTTGGTTGGCGAAGTGGTCTCTTTTTAAAAGAATACAAAATCTTTATTGAGATTCATTCTAAATTAATACTTTTATGGCATGCAAGGGGTAAAGACTTTTCTAATGTTAATAGTGACTATCAGCTTTCTGCTGGTAGGTTTTGGGTTGCCCAAGAATGTTGAGAAAAAAGTTCGGAAAGAACTGGAAAAGACTTTTCAAATAGATGGGTTTACCTTGGTCCCCTTGGAACTATCGGATTCCTTGAACGCTGAACTTCCAAAGCAACTGACATCCCAGAATTTTCTAAGGATATCAGATGGCAGTGAACATTTGGGTTATTTGTTCGTTGATAAGGCCTTAAGTAAGACCGCTGAATTTGATTATCTGATTGTCTTCGATACCGAACTTAAGATCGTTCATTCCAAAGTATTGATCTACAGGGAAGAATACGGGGGTGAGATTGGTAGCAAAAGATGGCTAAAACAGTTTATTGGTAAAACAGGGGGTGATCGGGTGGATTATGAATCAAATATCGATGGTATTGCCGGAGCGACAATCTCCGTCCGTTCAATGACCATGGCAATTGACGAACTTCTTCAGACAATAGGGATATTGCAAGAAAATCAAGTATTGTAATGCACTATAACGGTTTACTATCTTCATTTCCCCAAGAAATAAAAATCTTCATCGCTTCTTTTGTCGTAATCCTCTCGATAGGTTTTTTTACGGGCCTGTTGTTCGTCAATGAAACCAGTTCCGCTTCTGCTGCAGGTATCGAAGAAAATTATTTGGGGAACGAGCAGGATGAAAACGCCGGGATAATGAAGTTTCAAAAAAGTGAACGCGAAATGTTGACCATTATCCATACGCACATTCTTTCCATGTCGTTCATCTTTTTTTTATTGGGTATTTTGGTCTGGTTGACCCGGCTATCCAAAAATTGGAAACTGTTTCTTACCGTTGAACCCTTTATATCGGTGCTGCTTACCTTTGGAGGGATCTATTTATTGTGGACAGGCATACTTTGGATGAAATACATAGTGATATTTTCGGGAGTATTGATGACGCTCACATTCGCTGTTTCAGCAGTGTGTGTTCTCTACCAATTGACCCTGCGTACGCCCCAGCCTGATTAAATAAGGCAGTTTCAAAAAGTTAGTATTAAAAGTAGTATATTTGCACGCAATTAATCCTTAATTGCATGGAAGCCCACCAAAATAAAATTCTCGGAGAAGGTTTAACATACGACGATGTACTTCTTGTCCCGTCCTTTTCGGAAATACTTCCCAGAGAGGTGAGTATTAAATCAAGATTCACCAGAAATATTTCGATAAATGTCCCCATTGTATCCGCTGCTATGGATACGGTAACAGAGTCGAGAATGGCGATCGCCATAGCCCAAGAGGGTGGTATTGGTGTTTTGCATAAAAATATGTCGATTGAGCGGCAGGCAATGAAGGTACGCAAGGTGAAGCGTGCAGAAAGTGGAATGATCTTAGATCCCGTTACATTACCGGCCGATGCCTTGGTCAAAGATGCCAAGGCCAATATGAAGGAGTTCAGCATTGGAGGGATCCCCATTGTTGATGATGCCGGAAAGCTAATCGGTATTGTGACGAATAGGGACCTTCGATTTGAAAAAAACAATGAAAGACCACTCTCGGAAGTAATGACCTCTGATAACTTGGTAACTGCTACTCCTGGAACCTCTTTGGAGCAAGCCGAGGACATACTTCAGGAAAACAAAATAGAAAAGCTGCCTGTTGTTGACGAAAATAACAAACTGGTCGGATTGATCACCTTCAGGGATATCACAAAGCTTACGCAAAAACCTATTGCCAACAAGGACCATTATGGCCGTTTGCGCGTTGCCGCGGCAATCGGGGTAACTGGTGATGCTTTGGAAAGGGCGAGTGCCCTTGTCAATGCCGGGGTTGATGCTGTAGTTATCGATACGGCCCACGGCCATACAAAAGGTGTCGTCAATGTGCTCAAAGAAGTAAAGAAGCAGTTTCCCAAGCTTGAAGTAATTGTTGGGAATATTGCCACGGGCGATGCTGCCAAATACCTTGTAGCGGCAGGCGCGGATGCGGTCAAAGTGGGTATCGGCCCTGGATCTATTTGCACAACTAGAGTGGTGGCCGGTGTAGGATTCCCTCAGTTTTCAGCCGTATTGGAAGTGGCTGCAGCCATCAAAGGAAGCGGAGTTCCCGTAATCGCCGATGGCGGAATTCGTTATACAGGGGATATACCCAAAGCGATTGCTGCCGGGGCAGATACGGTGATGCTGGGATCCTTATTGGCAGGTACCAAAGAATCACCTGGGGAGACGATCATCTATGAAGGGCGAAAGTTTAAATCATACCGTGGCATGGGATCCGTAGAAGCTATGAAACATGGCTCAAAAGACCGCTATTTCCAAGATGTCGAGGACGATATCAAAAAGTTGGTCCCTGAAGGTATTGTAGGTCGTGTACCCTATAAAGGGGAATTATATGAAAGCATACACCAATTCGTGGGAGGTCTTCGCGCAGGTATGGGGTATTGTGGCGCCAAGGATATTGACACATTGAAAGAAAGCGGAAGGTTTATTAAAATAACTTCCAGCGGTATATCGGAAAGTCACCCCCATCATGTGACCATTACCAAAGAATCCCCAAATTACAGTAGGTAATTCGCTTGATAAAATGAGCATAAAAAAAAGAGCTTTCAAAAGAAGCTCTTTTTTCATTTAAGGAAGTGATTTTTTATTTCCCCTGTCCACTATAGGTTTGCCAATCTTTTTCCAAATAGATGTTATCGCCAAAGTATCGGGCAATATTTAAAAAAGGTTTGGGTTTTTGATAACCGGGGACCGGTGACAGCATATTCATTTGTTCATCCAAGAAGATGGTCGTTGGGTAACTCATACGACCTTGCATCAGGGTAGCCGCGAATTCATGATATCCTTTTCTGCCGGAAGGCACAAAATTAAAGGTCTTACCTCTGAATTCGATAGGTTCTTTTCCTTCCCCATCCAATTTCACCATATAAAAGTTGGCCGCCATATAAGTAGCTACTTCCGGATTTTGAAAGGTGTCCTTGTCCATCTTTTTGCACCACCCACACCAATCGGTATAGATATCAATGAATATTTTCTTAGGGTTCGTATCGGTTTGGGCGCGCTCAACGGCCTCGTTCCAACTCAGCCACTCCACATTTTGCGCATTGCCATTGAAGGCAAGCAATCCTACGAATAAAAAGAGGGATAATTTGAGTATTAGGTATACTTTTTGTCTCATTAGTACTTGTTTTTGTTGTTTTGTCCAACAACCGTACCAAAACTAACGATTTTTTTCAAGCTTTATTTCGCGATGGCCTTGGGCTTTTTTTCCGTAAAAAGACCTTTCACATCAACCTGGTTTCGAATGATGTCATCAAATGTTTCCCTTTTACGTATTAAAACGGCCTTTCCGTTGTGCCACAGCACCTCTGCTGGCCTAAACCTGGAATTGTAGTTACTGGCCATGGTAAAGCAATAGGCCCCGGCATTTTTAAAGCAAAGGATATCGCCCTCGGTAATTTCATTGATCCTTCGATTGTTGCCAAAAGTGTCCGTTTCACAGATGTAGCCCACTACCGAATAGTATCTTTCACGCCCTCCCGGGTTCGAGATATTCTCGATCGTATGTGAAGCCCCGTAAAGCATAGGTCGTATAAAATGGTTAAAACCGGAATCAACACTTGCAAAAACCGTAGAGGTGGTCTGTTTCACCACATTTACCTTTGCCAAAAAGTAGCCCGCCTCGCTCACCAAAAACTTTCCAGGCTCAAAGGCCAAGGTCAGTTCCTTCCCGTATTCCTTGCAAAAGGCATTGAACCTACCGGTTAATTTTTTGCCCAGTTCTTCGATGTTCGTCTCAATATCACCAGTTTTATAAGGTACTTTGAAGCCACTGCCAAAGTCGATAAAATCCAGATCCTTGAAATGCTTCGCCGTTTCGAACAGGATTTCCGAGGCATATAGGAAGACATCAATGTCCAGAATATCGCTACCGGTATGCATATGGATACCATTGATATTCATTTTGGTCAGCTCCACGATACGCAATAAATGGGGGATTTGATGAATACTGATACCGAATTTGGAATCGATATGGCCCACTGAAATATTCGAATTCCCTCCGGCCATAACATGCGGGTTTATACGAATGCAGACCGGAATATCGGGGTGCTTATTCCCAAATTGCTCAAGAACCGAAAGATTATCGATGTTTATCTGTACCCCTAACTTGGCCGCCTCCTCTATTTCCTCAAGGGAGACCCCGTTGGGTGTATAGATTATGGCTTCAGGTTTAAAGCCGGCGAGCAGGCCCAACTTCACTTCCTGTATCGAAACCGTATCAAGACCACTGCCCAAACTGTTCATTAGCCTTAAAATCGTAATATTCGAAAGTGCCTTGGCCGCATAGTTGAGTTTCAATTGCTTCACGCCCTTAAAAGCATTCGTCAATCGATCGAATTGGGAAACTATTTTTTCCGAATCATAAACATAGACGGGATTACCATAGGTTTTGGCGATTTTTAATAAATCGATATGCTTCATCAGTATCTTCCTTAAATTATAAAAACAAATCTAGAATACTATTTTGTTCTGCGCAAGAAATCCCTAAGATAATTTATAAATAAAACAAAATGTTATAAATATCACATTTTTAAGGTTTGAAGGTATTTGCTGCAATCATCATCGAGTTGTATTTTTATCAAAAATTCGACTATGCAACTGCCTTTATTCCCGCTTAAATCTATTTTTTTCCCCGGTGAAACGGTACCGCTCCATATCTTTGAGGAGCGTTATAAGCAGCTTATCCAAGACTGCAGGAAAGAGGCGATGACCTTTGGAATACCCGTATATATTTATGACCAAATTGCCTATGGCACAGAGGTACAGCTGGTTGAGGTGGTAAATACCTATGAAGGGGGTGAGATGGATGTGGTCTGTGTTGGCCGCCAGGTATTCAAGATCTTGTCCTTTGAGAATCAGATGGAAGGAAAATTGTACCCAGGGGGTATTATTGAGTTCCTGGAAGGGTTGAACGATGCTTCCGATGAGTTGAAACAAAGCGTCCTAGAACGGATTCAAGAGCTTTATGCGCTGATGGATGTGCCTTTTACGCCCATACCCTTGAAAAAATTCAATATGTACAGTTTGGTACATAAAATAGGCCTTTCCTATGAGCAGGAGTACGAGCTCTTGCAAATGCCCAAAGAAAGCAACCGTTTACGCTTTATCAATTCCCACCTTTTGGCCACCATAGCCGTCTTGAAGGAAGTGAACAGGGCCAAGGGGGCCATTAAGATGAATGGTGATTTCAAGAATTTCGACCCCCTTGATTTTGAGGATTTTAAAATTTGATCAATCCCCTTTAATTTCATTAGGGTAAATCCTATGGGTTTGCTATTTTTGCTCCCGAACTTTTAATAATCCCATATGAACCTTCACGAGTATCAAGGAAAAGACATCTTGGCAAGTTTTGGTGTTCGCATACAACGTGGTATTGTTGCGCACAGCCCCAAAGAAGCTGTTGAAGCGGCCAAACAATTAACGGCGGAAACAGGAACAGGATGGCATGTAATCAAGGCCCAGGTCCATGCTGGGGGCCGAGGTAAGGGTGGAGGCGTTAAATTGGCCAAAAACCTAAAGGAAGTTGAGGAAATTGCGGGCAACATCATTGGGATGAACCTGATCACCCCGCAGACTTCCGCGGAAGGGAAGAAAGTACACCAGGTATTGGTAGCCGAGGATGTGTATTATCCCGGGGATAGTGAAACCAGCGAGTTCTATATGTCGGTTTTATTGGATCGTGGTAAAGGGCGAAACATGATCATGTATTCTACCGAAGGGGGAATAGATATTGAGGAAGTGGCCGAGAAGACCCCCCATCTGATTTTCACGGAGGAAGTTGACCCGGCAACAGGCCTTTTGCCTTTCCAGGCGAGAAAGATTGCCTTTAACCTGGGACTTTCGGGAACGGCCTTTAAGGAAATGACCAAATTCGTGACAGCCCTCTATAAGGCCTATGTGGAGAGCGATTCCAATATGTTCGAGATCAATCCGGTTTTAAAGACCTCCGATGACCTGATCATGGCTGTTGATGCCAAGGTTTCCATCGATGACAATTCCTTATACAGACGAAAGCAATATGCCGAGATGCGCGATCTACGTGAAGAAAACCCGATCGAGGTCGAGGCAAGGGCCGTGGGCCTTAGTTATGTGGATCTGGATGGGAATGTAGGATGTATGGTCAACGGTGCCGGTTTGGCGATGGCCACGATGGACCTGATCAAAATGGCCGGTGGTGAGCCTGCCAATTTCCTGGATGTTGGGGGTACCGCAGATGCCAAGCGGGTAGAGGAAGCCTTCCGTATCATCTTAAAAGATTCAAGGGTCCAGGCCATATTGATCAATATTTTCGGGGGAATCGTACGCTGTGACCGGGTGGCCCAGGGTGTGGTCGATGCCTATACCAATATGGGCGATGCGATCAATGTCCCGATCATTGTACGCTTGCAGGGAACCAATGCCGAATTGGCCAAGGAGATCATAGACAATTCCGGATTGGCGGTACATTCCGCGGTACAGTTCCAGGAAGCTGCCGATAAGGTAAAGGAAGTATTGAGCTAAAATTCCAAAAATTTTATAATAATAAAAGGACCCTGCAACACCTAGGGTCCTTTTTATTTACCTTGGAATAAATTATCATGTATTGGGACATAACGTTTTGTGTATGAAACGTAGCGCACGATATCTGCGATAGCAGTGGGCGGGTTGGCGCACTGGAGACGCTCACTTTCCCTACCTGCCTACCCTCCAGACCTGCCTGCCGACAGGCAGGTGCGAGTAAACCGGCAGGTAGGTTAACACAGAGCAGAATTTCTATATTTTGTTTTTAACTAATCAATCTTAAAAGCCAAATTTAAAAATCAGGCAGCCTTCGCAAATGAACACAAACCTATCGGAAAGGCTGTAATGGCTATGTTTTATGCCTTGTCGTGTACTGTTTTTATTCATCCTTTCTTACTTCAAATTTATTATCTCTGTACATTTTGTGTTCAATAACTTGAGAAGGCATTTCAATATTGTTTTTGTCAAGTATTTCTTTAACATCTGAAATAACTTTGCTACGAATGTTATGCCCAAGGTAGCTATCAGGTAACTTTTTATTCGCTAAAATATCTACCCAAAAAAGGACTTGTAAATCTGTTGTAAATTCACCTAATTCTTGCACAGCTATGTTTGGTCTAGGTGTTTTTAATATTTGTTTGTTCTGTTTTAAATATTCAATAATTAAACTACGGGTTTGCGTTATATCGTTTTCAGGTGCAATACCTATCATAAAGCTCATTCTTAAATTACCATCTTTAGTATAGTTTATCAGTGTGTTCTTTATTATTGATGAATTGGGAATGTAAATATCCTTTCCTTCAACATTTCTTAAATGGGTTATTCTTAAATCTAGATCTTTTACATTTCCCTTATGACCATCTACTTCAATTATATCTCCAATTTCGAATGGTCTTTTTAATGCTAGAATAATCCCAGCTAAAAAATTTTCCCCTATATCCTTAAATGCAAATCCAAAGATAATGGCACTGATACCTGCTCCAGCAATCAGGCTACTTGCAATACCACCATAACCGACAATATTCAAAGCTATAATCAATCCAAAAATGTAAAATAACCATTTCGTTGCTTCCGCTGTGAAGTTTGAAATAATACTGTCTTTCCATTTTAATTGAATTTTTTTACCGATGAAGCGATAAAATAACTTTCCTAGCACTATGAAGAATAATAGTGCAATTATGGCAGATATTATTTTTGGTAGCATTGAACTAATGTCCAGGTAAAAGTCATTAAAAATCTTACTAAAATCTATGTTCATAATTCGTTGTTTGTCAAATTGTACACAACGGACTCGACTACGATTTCGTTGTGACTATGTTTGTGATTTAGCGGGCGAGTTGGCGCGCCGGCGTCTGGATTTTTCCGCCTATATCCAAGCCATTTTTAAAGTTAAGGATTTCCTGCCTGTCACACCAAAGGCAGATCAGAAAATCCCCCTGTCGGTACTTCGATGTTGAAGTTCAAGAAACAAAGAATTGGCAAGAACCAGTAAGGTGACAATTTTTAGCATCCTGTTATTTTTATCCTATGGGATGAACGGTCCCGTGTATTCAAAGTTTGCGATTTCGGGGCAATTGTTTGTAAAGGAATTCAAAAATTAAAGCGGGTTGTAACCAGTGAAAATAGTATCATTGCGCCTATTTTGTATGTACCTTGTTATGTATCGATATTATTTTATTTATGTCACTTTCCTTTACCTTAAAAATTGTCCCATGTCTAGTTCCTTCAGGGAAATTTATTTTATCAGAGATATCTGTCCAATTTATTAAATCAGAAGAGCTTACAGCACCCATCTTGTGTTTCGTATACCTATCAAAATAGACAATCCAGTCATCATTGATCTTCATGACGCTTGGTCCTTCTACCCAATTTGTGGTTATAGGTTCTGAAGGCTGGCTCCAATTACCGATGAGTTTGTCACTTTCCGCTACTCTGATATTTTTTTCAGGTTTTGGACTTAATGTTTCATCTTTAAGAAACATCATATATGAATCATTCTTTTTTAGTAGGGTGGCATCAATTACATTAAAGCCCTTGTCATACAATAACTTTGTATCACTAAAATCAATGAAATCTTTTGTGGTAGTATAATATATCCTATGATTATATCCGTCGTCCCCTTGGGAATCAGTATCCGGAAACCTTCCTGGGATTGTTGTAGCCCAACATATTAAATATTGTCTTGATACATCATCAAAATATAATTCAGGAGCCCAACAATTTCGAGCATCGGGTTCATGATGCATAACCGGGATGTACTTTTGTTCTGACCAATGAATTAAATCCGTTGAATTTGCGTATCCAATCCCTTTCTCATTCCAACTAACAGTCCATACCATGTGGAATTTGCCATCATCCCCTTTGATGATACAAGGATCACGCATGAGCTTATCTTTTCCCACCTTTGGGGTCAGGAATGACTCATTATTATTGAGCGCCTTCCATTTTAGACCATCCGTACTAGCAGCTAGATGCAATCCATCCTCACCGTTTCCTTTAAAAAAAGAAAAAAGATACACATCAGATTCTTGTTTTGTACATCCAATCGAGCCTACTAAAATCAGAATAAGTACTATTTTTCTCATAAGCTCCTTTTATTGCTACAGAATGACCTGCTAAACGCAGTTCGGTGATTTCTACGGAAATATAGTAAAATCGATTAACTATGCAACGAGAACTTGTCGTTCCTATGGATCTCGTTTCATAGGTTGTCAAGAAGTCCCGCTTTTGCGGGACGTATCTTGTTGATTTTACGGTATTGGGAGTATAAATTACCGGGCCAAATTGCTTTTAGCTACTGTTGTGGCATATTAGTCGCTTGAGCGGACAGCTGTGAGCTGTTTGTAGGTGGTGGTGCGGAGCAATTTGGTTTAGCAGGTCATTGTGGCACATTTCTTTTGGTGCGGGAGGGCGAAGCACGTAGTACTTAAAGTCAGC
>JAHHKH010000068.1 GCA_018679695.1 Maribacter sp. | reverse complement strand
GGGTTGTTGAACCGTAATCCAAAAACTTCCCGTTCCAACCCCTTGTCCTCAAGGACAAAAAATGATTTATAAAGGCTTGTCAAACCAATTTTACCCAAAAAGCGAATCAGGGAAAATGTAAAGTGATGAACCTTTTCCGGGTCAAATAAAAAAAGAATTGGGCGAACTATTATTTTGTACATGTATTGCAGGAAAATTTAAGCAAAAGTACAAACTCAAACTTAGTAAAGGTACTATCCAACCCAATTTTGTAAATATCGAATGGTTAAATTCATTTGGGCGGAATACTGTCTTGAATAACCTGTGGAATTATTCGAAAAGGCTGGCGAAATGCTTCTTCACATAACTCCAAATAGCGCATGTATTGTTTTTCGTTAAACAGTTTAAGGGTCCTAATATCTATCATGCGCTGCACTGTTTCCATACTATCCCTGATAACCTTGTACTTTTCGGCCAAAATTATCAGTTCGGCTTCTGAACTTTGCGGGTGTCGCTTTAAGATATTTTCAGCTTGGTTGTTCAACAACTCATTCCTATATTTTAACTCAGCGCTGTAATTCATCATTTGTTCGGCCTGTTGTTCGTTCATTTGAAAGACATCGATCAGTATTTTATCCTCGGTAATTCCGACCCCTAGGATACAATCCTTTTGGGCCAATGAACCCTCGAAATAAAACAGGCAAATAAAAATGGGCAAATAAAGCAACTTAGCCATGATAACGTCAAAAACTCAATCTTTTTATAAAACCAAAATACTAATAATTATCTGTATTTTTGGATAAATATCGCGCAGATGCAACAAGTTTTAGATAGGTTTTTGAGCTATGTGAAAATTGATACCCAAAGCGACCCAAATTCAGAAACTACCCCCAGTACCGAGAAACAGTGGAATTTGGCCACTGAGTTGGCCTATGAATTGGAACGGATAGGTTTAACAGATGTAACCATCGATGACAATGCCTATGTCATGGCAACCTTGCCCAGTAATATTGACAAAGAGGTACCTACCATTGGTTTTATTTCCCATATTGATACTACACCCGATTTTAGTGGGACGGATGTTAATCCCCAAATCATTGAGGATTATGACGGGAAGGATATTGTATTGAACAAAGAACAGAATATTGTACTATCTCCTGATTACTTCGAGGACCTTTTGCAATATAAGGGACAAAAGTTGGTCACCACCGATGGTACTACCCTCTTGGGTGCCGATGATAAAGCGGGTATTGCCGAAATCATGACAGCCATGGAATACTTGGTACAACACCCAGAGATAAAACATGGTACTATCAGGGTGGGATTTACCCCGGATGAAGAGATCGGTCGTGGCGCCCATAAGTTCGATGTTGAAAAATTCGGAGCGGATTGGGCGTATACCATGGATGGTAGTCAAATTGGTGAATTGGAGTACGAAAATTTCAATGCTGCAAGTGCAAAGGTTACGATCAAGGGAAAAAGTGTCCACCCTGGTCACGCCAAAGGAAAAATGGTCAATGCGGTAAGTATCGCCACTGAATTCATGGGCATATTACCACCGGAGGAGACCCCTCAGCATACCGCTGGCAGAGAAGGATTTTTTCATATTCACCAAATGAGGGGTGAAACAGAACATGCCGAATTTGAAATGATAATTCGTGATCATGACAAAGAACATTTTGAAAAACGAAAAGAATTAGTTCGTAAAATAGCCATCAAACTGAATTCAGACCATGGTGATTGTATTCAGCTCGAAATAAAGGATCAGTATTTTAATATGCGGGAAAAGGTTGAACCTGTGTATCACATTGTCGAATTGGCAAAGGAAGCAATGGAAGCACTTGGGATTACACCAATTATCAAACCCATTCGAGGAGGAACAGATGGTTCGCAATTGAGTTATATGGGCCTACCCTGCCCGAATATCTTTGCCGGTGGCCATAATTTTCACGGTAAATATGAATATGTTCCCGTTGAGAGTATGCAAAAGGCAGTTGAAGTTATCATCAAAATTTGCGAACTTACAGCGAAGAAAATGTGAGTGGTATGGAAACTTCAGAAAAATTGGAAGCCTACTTCGAAAAAGAAGATCCTTTCAAAGAGGGCATATCATTTTTGAGGGCCTTAGCGGCCAAAACCGAGGCCGTTGAGGCATTCAAGTGGGGATCCCCTGTTTATACAATCGATGGTAAGAATATTTTCTGGATTGCCCGTTTTAAAAATCATTTTGGTCTTGGCTTTTTCAATGGAATGTTTTTAAAAGATCCTAAAAATGTCTTGGTGATTGCCCAAGAAGGTAAGACCCAAGCAATGCGACATTGGAAGTTTACTTCTGCGAAGAACATTGATCCGACTACCGTGTTGGCTTATATGAACGAAGCCATAGCGAATCAAAAAAAAGGGTTGCAATTGATGCCTCAAAAAAAGAAGGAAGTAGTGCTGACCCTTCCCAAATTGTTAACAGAGGCTTTGGAGAGGAATCCAAAGACCCAGGAAGCTTTCGAAAGCCTGGCACCTTATAAAAAAAGGGATTACACCGAATATATTTCCACTGCGAAACAGGAAAAAACAAAACTTGCCCGTTTAGAAAAGATATTACCCATGATCGATATGGGTTTGGGGCTTAATGACAAATACCGAAATTGCTGAAGGCCTTGATCTTGAATAGTATTACCAAAGCTATTCGGTTTCTTTATAACATTGGCAATTTCCAACCGTTATGGTAAGTCGCCTTTAAAAATTCGTTGGCAGCTTCTTGTTTGAATTCCCCTTTGATCCCATCCCAATAAATACGATCTCCTGATTTATAGGCTACATTACCCATATGTGATACTAAAGCCGCATCATAACCTACTTGAATAGGCGCATTTAGACTAGAAACATCCCTGCTTTTGACTGCCTCGATAAAATTCACCGTGTGAAGGTCCAATCCGTTGTCTTTATTTTGTTGCACGGGAATGGCTTCCATTCTTTTACCAGGTTCTTTTCCCCATCCCTTGAACTCATTTTCGGGAATGACCTCCCAACCGCCTCTATCCAATACCAGGGTACCATTGTTCCCAATAAAGGCAATGCCATGATTCCTACCATAATTACCACCATCGATACCGGTGGCATGCTCCCACAATATTGAGAAACCATCGTATTCAAAAACGGTTTGCAAAGTGTCAGGGGTCTCAGAAGCGTCATCAGGATAAGCGAATTTTCCGCCCAATGCCATCACCGACCTGGGTGTACCTGCTTTCATGCCGTACAAAGCATAATCTATCAAATGAACTCCCCAATCTGTCATTAATCCTCCGGCATAATCCCAAAACCACCTAAAGCTAAAATGGAATCTGTTTTTATTGAATTCCCTTTTGGGAGCCGGACCCAACCACATATCATAGTCCACACCAACAGGTACTGGTGTATTGGGAAGAATGGGTACAGGTTGCATCCATCCCTGGTATGCCCAGGCTTTGGCCAATCGTATTTCGCCCAATTGTCCTGAATGCACAAAGTTAATTGCATCAACAAAATGGGGTTGGCTTCTTTGCCATTGTCCAATTTGGACGATACGATCACTTTCGCCCACAAAATCTTTCATAATGTTTGCCTCCTGAATGGAATTGGCTATCGGTTTTTCACAATACACGTCCTTTCCGGCCTGCAAAGCATCGGTGAGCTGAAGACAGTGCCAATGATCCGGGGTACCGATAACCACAACATCCAAATCCTTGTTTTCCAATAATTCCCTATAATCGGTATACCACTTTGGTTTCTTGATACCGGCCTTCTCCAGATCCGCTGTTCGATTCCTTAAAACACTCTCATCCACATCACAAAGGGCAACTACATTGGTCTCACTTATTTTAAGAATCGAAATAAGATCGGTAAAACCCATCCCCTTACAACCAATTAACCCAACATTGATCCTATCATTCGGACCCACCTTTTTTCGCAACGTTGCCAACAATTCCATTGGAAATAAAAATGTAGCTCCAGAACCTGCCAAAGCCAATGAACCCTTCTTGATAAAATTTCTTCTTGTGTGATGCATAGCTATAAATTATGAGGTATGAATATAGCCAATTTCAATCAGAATAAGGCATAAAAAAGCCGATGAATACATCGGCTTTAGACACTACTTTCCTGAAAATAAATGTTATTTCGTAACTGGTGTATTCAGCTTTTTACTCATCTCCATGGAAATGGCGGAGCGATCAAACTTCAACTTTCCCGCCATGGTCTCTATGACACAGGAGGAATCTTTGTCATTAAGGTCAAGAATCTTGCCATGAAGCCCACTTTTAGTAATAATACGATCACCTCTCTTCAATTGCGCTGCGAATTTTTTCTCATCCTTCTGTCGTTTCATTTGGGGTCGTATCATAAAAAAATACGCTACCACAAAAATGAGGATCATCGGCAAGAAATCCATTATACTACCACTTCCCATATTATATACTTAAAAACTATATTCTATTTACTTATAAAGCTATATTCTATTTACTTAACAGGACCCAATGGGGCAGTACCTTTAGGATTCACAAAAGCCTTGATTCTCAAAATTTCCGAACCTTTCGCCGTGTTGGCAACTACGGTTATGGTTTTTGTGACTTGGTTTTGACCAGATCCGTTGAATTTAACCAATAATTCCCCTTTCTCACCAGGAGCAATTGGATCTTTGGGCGGATTGGGAACGGTACAACCACAGCTGCTTGTTGCATTTGTTATCACCAAAGGTGCATTACCTGTGTTGGTAAACGTAAATACCGTCTCTTGAGGAGTGCCTTGTTCTATGGTCCCAAAATCGTGTTCCGATTTTTCAAATTCCATAACCGGAACTTGTTTGGCCGCTTCATCCCGTTCTGCGGCTACTGCCACATTGTCGGTGTTTACTTTGTTCGAAGCGTTTTCCTTACATGAAACAAGCGCCATAATTGATAGTAAACCTAAACCTAAAATTGTTCTTTTCATCTGTCGTAATTTTAATTTTTCCCAAAATTAAAGAAATAATTTATAATAACCCTCGGCCTACCTTCTTTAGTTTGTCCTGGGCTTTATACTGCTTTACCAGTTTATCCAATATTCCATTGATGAAAATACTGCTTTTAGGGGTGGAGTATTCCTTGGCAATTTCCAAAAATTCATTTATAGTTACCTTTTCGGGTATCGAAGGGAAGTTAAGAAGCTCACAGATTGCCATTTTCAAGAGAATGGAATCAATATCCGCAATACGGTCTTTATCCCAATTGGGTGTTTTGCCTTCGATCTCTTTTTCCCATACGCTATTGTTCAGCAAGGTCTTGGTCAATAGGTCTTGTGCGAAGGACATGTCCCCATCATCTTTTAAAAGTCTTGGCAAGAAATAGGAATCATTATGTTTCTCCTTAACCTTTTTAAGCTGTTTTAAGATAAACGTGTTTACGATGGGAATATCATCTACCCAGGTTAGTTTATCATCCTCAAAATACTCGTATATTTTTTCGTTTGGTGCAACAATCTCCTTAAAGATGGTCGATACAAATTCTTTATCATCCTCATAAGTACTAGAAGGAAGGCCCATGTAATTTGTATAGGCATCACTTTCAATTATTTCCTTATAGATAAGTTTTACATATTCCTCATTAAAATACCAATTTTTCAATTTCCGTTTTTCCAATTCAGACCTTAATTTACCGTTATTGGCCAACTGCAACAATACGCTGTTGTTTGCGAACTTTTCTTTGTCAGGAAAAGCATCGGTACTGTTGGTAAGATACTTATTTGAGGAAAGTTGAATTTGTTTGGTTGCCAATTTTTGTATTTCGATCAGCAAACTGAGCATCAGTAAATAAAGGGTATACACATTCTCAATACTTAATTTCAGGAATTTTTCCTGTTTTTCAAGGGAATCATCCTTTGACTGGGTCAGCGCATAAATACACTGCATTACTTTAACCCTAATGTGCCTTCTTGTGAGCATGTTAAAGAACTATTGGAAAATTGAGAATACCTTCAGGCTGCAAAAATAACAATCTATTTTTAATCTATGTCCCTGACTTCAACTAAAATCTTATTTATCAATTTTATAACATTTGGTTTTGAGGCAAACCCATATCTTTGACCAATGGGTAAAACTTAAAACCCTTTAGCTGACCGGCTTTATGAAGGAACTTAAGCATTTAAACAAATACTTTAGGAAATATGGGTTAAAACTGTTTGTGGGCATGATCATAACGGTAATTGCCAAGATTTTTCAATTGGTGATGCCATCCTATGCAAACAAATCGATCAAGGTTGTGGAAGACTATATCAAAGGTGACATCGCGCAAGAAATGGCCAAAAGCCAATTGCTACAGTTTATCTTGATAATTATCGGCGCAGCACTTCTTTCGGGTTTTTTTACGTTCTTAATGCGGCAAACCATCATCTATGTTTCCCGATATATTGAGTACGACCTAAAGAATGAAATCTTTGACCATTATCAATTTTTAAGCTTAAATTTTTATAAAAAAAATAGAACGGGCGATTTAATGAACCGTATAAGTGAAGATGTAAGTCAAGTTAGAATGTACGCAGGCCCTGCCCTTATGTACGGAATGAATACCATCACCCTGTTCGCCTGTATCATTCCGATTATGTTCATTAAAGCCCCAACACTGGCTGCTTATACATTGATACCCCTACCAATTTTATCGGTACTTATTTATCAAATAAGCAAAATAATCCATAAACGCAGTACAGTAGTACAGGAATACCTTTCCTCACTTTCGACCTTTACACAGGAAGTCTTTTCCGGTGTTTCGGTAATCAAGGCTTACGCCATTGAGCCCAAGATCAATGCGGAATTGAACGTTTTGGCACTGGAAGGTAAAAAGAAGAGCATGGATCTTGCCAAAGTAAATGCATGGTTTTTTCCATTGATGATCTTACTTATTGGTATCAGTAATATTTTTGTCATTTATATAGGTGGCCAACAATATATAAATGGTACGATCAATTCGGTCGGGCTAATTGCCGAGTTCGTGCTTTATGTAAATATGCTCACATGGCCCGTTGCGATAGTCGGTTGGCTTACCTCTATTATTCAAAGGGCTGAAGCATCACAAAAAAGAATAAATGAATTTTTGAATGAAGTACCCGAAATCAAGAACGAAGTTTCCCAAGAAACTCCAATTAAGGGGAAAATAGAATTCAAAAACGTAAGTTTTACCTACGATGACACCAATATAACAGCCTTAAAAAATATTTCCTTTACCATTGAAGAGGGCCAGACTGTTGCTATTCTTGGCAAAACAGGTTCTGGAAAATCGACCATCCTGGATTTAATCGCAAGGTTGTACGATGTTAGTTCCGGGGAAATATTGATTGATAATACCCCAATTAATAAACTAAATCTACATACCTTACGTAAATCGATTGGAGCGGTCCCCCAAGATGCGTTTTTGTTTTCCGATTCGATAAAAAACAACATAAAATTCGGGAAGTATAATTCCACTGACGAGGAAGTGGTTAGGGTAACAAAAAATGCGGTTGTGCATGAAAATATCATGGAATTCAAAAAGCAGTATGAAACCATCCTGGGGGAGCGTGGCATAACACTTAGTGGAGGTCAAAAGCAACGGGTTTCCATTGCGCGGGCGTTGCTGAAAAATCCACAGATTTATTTGTTCGATGATTGTTTATCTGCCGTTGACACCGAGACCGAAGAAACCATTTTAAACAACCTTGAACAAGCCTCAAGCACGAAAACAACGATTATTGTAAGCCATAGGGTATCTTCTGCAAAAAATGCCGATAAAATATTGGTTTTGGATGAAGGGGAATTAATACAAGAAGGAACACATGAGATTTTGAACAATATGGAGGGGTACTATAAGGACCTCTATTTACACCAACTATCAGAGAAAGAAAACTAATGATATTGTTGCTAAATAAGCTTTTTTTTTACACTTTTGAATGAAATTCCCCATTTTTTATTAATTAGACACTAACAGAATGAATGACAGAGAATTAATTGATCAGGAAGAGATACACTCCAAGGTATTACGTGCTGGAAGAAGAACCTCTTTTTTTGATGTAAGAAGCACAAAAGCTGGAGATTACTATTTAACGATTACTGAAAGCAAAAAATTCACCCATGATGATGGTTCGTTTCATTACAAAAAGCATAAAATCTATTTGTATAAAGAAGACTTTGCGGCCTTTAAGGAAAATGTTATTGAAATGATGGATTTCATTATCGATGAAAAAGGCACCGAGGTGATTTCAGAGAGGCATCAAAAAGATTTTAAGAAAGAGGATCATCAACAAAATGGTGAAATGAAATCCCCGGAGAACTTTACCGATATAGATTTTGATGATATTTAAAATTTGAAAAAAATATGTAAACGACCCTCTTTTCTTTGGGTCGTTTTTTATTTTTAACCCTAGCTAAATCATACCCAAATGAAAAAAATACTATTAGTTCCAATTCTTCTGATTTCTTTCAGTGTCATAGCACAAAAGACCCTTGACCTTAACTATTATCTTCCGCAAAATATTACTTATGATAAAAGCATACCCACACCCAAAGAGGTGATAGGACATGAAGTTGGTGAATGGCATGTTACTCACGATAAGTTAGTATTCTATATGCAAACCCTTGCCGAAAGAAGTGATAGGATAACAATAGAAACCCGTGGTGAGACTTTCGAGGGGCGACCTATTTTGTTATTGACAATTACATCCCCAGAAAACCATTTGAACTTGGAAACAATTCGGCAGGAACATGTTGCCCTTACTGAAAATGGAGCTGGTACCTTATCAACGGAAGCAATGCCCATCGTTGTATACCAGGGCTTCTCTATTCATGGTAATGAGCCAAGTGGTGCCAATTCGGGTTTGGCATACGCTTATTATCTAGCTGCTGCCCAAGGCCCGGAAATCGATGCGCTTTTGAACAATTTAGTGATCTTGATGGATCCCTCTTTTAACCCAGATGGATTGCAACGTTTTGCCTATTGGGCAAACACCAATAAGAGTATCAATTTAGTGGCTGACAACAATGAAAGGGAATACCATGAAGTATGGCCAGGAGGACGAACCAACCACTATTGGTTCGACATGAACCGTGATTGGCTTCCCGTACAACTCCCTGAAAGCAGGGCGCGTATCAAAAGTTTTCATAAATGGTTGCCCAATATACTCACAGACCATCACGAAATGGGCACCAATTCCACCTTCTTTTTTCAACCCGGCGAGCCCACCCGAGTACATCCGTTGACACCAAAAATGAACCAGGAGTTGACCGCTGAAATCGGTACCTACCATGCTAAAGCATTGGATAAAATTGGCTCCTTATATTACTCCGAAGAAAATTACGACGATTATTACTATGGTAAAGGTTCAACTTTCCCGGATGTGAATGGCAGTATCGGTATTTTGTTTGAGCAGGGGAGTTCAAGAGGACATGTACAGGAAACCGAAAACGGACTATTGACTTTCCCATTTACGATTCGCAATCAGTTTACAACAGCCTTGTCAACTATTGAAGCTGCCCAAAATATGCGTGTTAAGATCCTTGACTATCAGCGGGATTTTTATAAAAATATGAGGTCTGAAGCTTCCAAAAGCAAAACAAAATCGATTGTTTTTGGGGATAGCAAAGATGCGGCCAAAGCCTGGCACCTTGCGGAAATCTTGAATAGGCATAAGATAAAATTCCATGAATTGGCCAGTGATGCCAATATTGGTGGTAAGAACTACAAAAAGGAGAATAGCTATTTAGTACCCCTGGACCAGAAAAACCACCGCCTCATAAAAGCCATGTTCGAAAAGCGAACCACCTTTACAGATAGTCTTTTTTATGATATATCGGCATGGACTTTCCCATTGGCGTTCAACGTGGACTATACAGAGCAAAGCTCCTTGGCGAACGCGGGCACGGAGATTATTGAATTTCCTTCATTATCAGGTACGGTCAGTGGAAAGAGTAACTACGCCTATTTATTTGAATGGAATGAATATTATACACCAAAAGCCCTAAATAAAATAGTTGAAAAGGGGTTAAGGGCGAAAGTGGCAAAGTCACCCTTTAGTTTGTCCGGCAAACAGTATGGTTATGGCACCATCATGATTCCGGTACAGAATCAAGATCTGAACACTGATGAATTATATGCCTTTCTTAAGGAGGTAGCACTTGAAAGTAAGCTTCACATAACTTCGGTAAATACGGGACTTACTAAGGGTATTGATCTGGGTAGCAATGATTTTGACCCTATCAAAAAACAGAAGGTCGCTATATTGGTAGGTAAAGGAATACGTTCTTATGACGCTGGCGAAATCTGGCATTTGTTGGATACACGCTATAATATGCAATTAACAAAATTGGATATAGCCTATTTTAGTAGTGTAGATCTGAGCAAATATTCTGATTTGATTATTCCTAGCACAAGCTCAAGAGGTGGAAATGGAATCAACAAAAAATATGCTGAAAAAATAAAGGAATGGGTTAAAGATGGGGGGACCCTTATTGGATACCGAAATATTGCAGAATGGCTGAACAAGAATGAAATCATTGAGTTGAAGTTCAAGAAAGACACCTTGGTTGCAAAGAATATCCCATTTGATAAAAAGGGTGATTTTAGTGGGGCACAAGTTACGGGCGGAGCAATTTTTGAGGCTAAACTAGATCTCACACACCCCATAAATTATGGCTATAAAAATGATAAAATTGCCTTGTTCAGAAATACCAATGTTTATATAGAACCTGATAAGAATAGCTTCAACAATCCCATACAGTATACCGATAATCCTTTATTGAGCGGTTATATATCCGAGGAAAATTTGGAGCTTATGAAAGGTTCTGTTCCCTTTCAAGTAAAAAAAGTTGGTAAAGGTCGCGTAATTGTATTTACAGACAACACCAATTTTAGAGCCTTCTGGTATGGTACGAACAAGTTATTGATGAATGCTATATTTTTTGGTAAGATGATGTAAACCTTCCCAACTTCACATATAAAAAATTGAAGAAAACATGGGCCAGGAAAATAGTAAGTGCTATGTCTTGGCCCAACATATATCCAAAGACCAGATAAAGCAATAAATAATAGATGGGAAAAAGTATCAATCCCATCGCAAACCGTAAAGTCGTCCTGAATTCAATATCGAGTCCAATAGTTTTTATCCTCTTATTCCAAAGTAGGACAATAGGAAAATTGATAAGGTTGAATAGGATATTCAGCAGTCCAGAAATCGAGCTTCCGCTGCTTGAAACCGGTATTGCAATAACTGTTGGATCAATATCTTTGATGATCTTATTCACCGATTCAGGTTTTAAATAATCGACCTTTTTATTATCTAAATGCGCAATGACACGGTCATAGGTTTCCTCATCAGGTATATGCGTGGTGAGTTCTTTTAACCTTTCATAGATTTCATCTTTCAATTTACTCTCGGTAGCAGGCAGATCATTTGGATCGTAATAATCCTGAACCGAAAAATCCTTTCCTATATACATTGAAACACTGTCAGGAAAGCCTTCAGCATTCAGATAATTCAATCCTATGGGCAGTATACGAATATCAAGGTCGGGTTCTTTTTCCAAAGCGCTGAAAAGCATTCTTACAAAACCATATCGCATTGGCCACCTAACCCTTCTTCGAATACCATGATTACCCTCTGGAAAAAGCATTATTGTTTCTCCCTTGATGAGTAAGTCCCCGCACTTTTTAAATATTGCCGGATTGTTCTTCAAGGTATCCCTACCATCCCTAAACCTGTATATCGGGATCATTTGCAAATAGCGCAAAAACTTGCTTACAAGTGGATTTTTAAACAAATCGGAACGAGCTAAAAAAAAAGGTTTAACCCCACAGTTCATGGCAATCATCAAAGGGTCCATTAACGCATTCTGATGGTTGGCCAATACCATTAATGGCTTTCCTTTTGGTATATTCTCCTTTCCAAAAACCTTGATTTTCGTATAATAGAAAAACAAGCCGGTCCTGAGCCAAAGTTTTACAATACTATATCCTGATTTCATGAAGCCAATTCCTCTTTCTTAATGGGTCTATAACCCCAGAAGCCTGAAAGCACCAAGCCTGAGACCAAATGCCAAATGCCCCAGAATGCCGCTAATAGGGCCATACCTCCCAATCCTTCAAAAAATGTAAAGATCAACAATAATCCCAAACCAGAATTTTGGATTCCGGTTTCAATGGTAATTGACCGTACATCCCTTGGTGATAACCGCAATAGTTTCGCAATTGAAAAACCCGTTGTGAAAGCCATAAGATTATGGATGACTACGATCCAAAAGACGTAAAATACATAATCCATAAAAATTTCACGATTGTTATACAGGGCGAGGAATATCAAAGAAATAAAGAAAATCAATGAGGCCAATTTCAAAACTTTGGCCATTTTCTTAGCCAAGATAGGCCTGCTGTGATTTACCCACATTCCCAGAACCAAGGGAAAGGCAAGTAATAAGGACACAAGTTTGACCATTTCAAATGGTGATATCGCTATGTCCTTCAAAATTATGGCCGTTGGACCATACATAGAACCCCAAAATTGGAGGTTCAGTGGGGTCATGATCACCGCCAGTAAAGTTGCTATTGCTGTTAGGCTTACAGATAACGCGGAATTTCCTTTAGCCATATGCGTTATAAAATTGGATATATTACCACCAGGGCAGGCTGCAACCATGAACATACCCAATGCGATGCTGGGAATTGGTTCTGTAATCCAAACCAACAAAAATGTTACTGCCGGCAACAATAAAAACTGACTAAAAACGCCCGTGAAAACAGGTTTTGGGTTTTGAGCCAATCGTTTAAAATCATTAATCGAAATTTCGAGGGCTATTCCGAACATGACCAATGCCAACGCAATGTTCATCACCCAAAGCGCCTGACTACTGAAGTTAATCTGGATGGTATCAAGTATGGTCTCGGTCAAAGGGTCAGGATATTTTTAGTCCGTTTGCAACAGCGGATCCCGGTTGTAACAATACGATATCCTTCTTCGCTACTGCCCCTAATATAAAACATTCACTCATGAAATTCGCAATTTGTTTTTTTGGGAAATGTATTACGGCGATCACTTGTTTGCCCAAAAGGTCTTCCGCCTAATTTAAAAATAGTAGATCGGATTACAAAGAATTGGTGAATTACTTTTAACTTTAGCTTAAAATCCACTATACATACCATGGCACGAACACCAAGCAACATGCTACCCCTAGGGACTAAGGCGCCAGCTTTTGGATTATTGGATACAGTATCCGATAAAATCGTTACACTTGATTCTTTGAAAGGTGAAATGGGTACGGTCATAATGTTTATATGCAACCATTGCCCATTCGTAATACATGTAAATCCCAAGATTGTAGAAATGGCCAAGGAGTACCTAAACAAAGGAATTGCGTTTATCGCCATTTCTAGCAATGATATTGTTAATTATCCCCAAGATGCACCCCATTTAATGAAGCAAACCGCCCTGGAATTAGAATACACTTTCCCTTATCTCTATGATGAAACGCAGGAAGTTGCTAAAGCTTATGATGCTGCATGTACACCCGATTTTTATCTATTCGACAAGCGTCAACTTCTCGTCTATAGAGGTCAATTGGATGACTCCCGTCCCGGCAATGGAATTCCCGTTTCGGGCAGGGATCTGCGAAGTGCCATTGATGCATTGCTCAAGGGCGATGATATTGATCCTGATCAAAAGCCTAGTATTGGCTGTAATATTAAATGGATCAATGCATGACACTCAATAACATGCAATTATGAAAATTGATAAAAGTGAGGCATTGAAACTGCTTTCGGCACATGAATCCCCATTCAAGACTTTTTTCGAACATGGTACTTTGGTAGTTGAAGTTTACAAACCTGAAAAAATAGATCTACAACAACCGCACTCCCGTGATGAAGTTTACATAGTTATTTCGGGAAGTGGCGAATTTTTGAATGATGGTAATAGAACCACTTTTGAACAAGGTGATTTTCTATTCGTAGCGGCAGGAGATAAACATCGTTTTGAAAATTTTACCGATGATTTTGCTACCTGGGTGATTTTTTACGGCCCAGAGGGCGGTGAAAAGCAATAGAATCCACAACCACCTGAATTAGTGTCACCATCCCTTCCGAATAAGTAAACCTCGTATATGTGCGCAATGATGCTGACTATGCCAGGCATATTTCCCAATATTCTCTTTCACTGATACCTTTTCATTGCCATCGGGATGAACATAAAATCGTTCCAGGTCTTCTTTGTCGAGCCCCTTCAATAGAAAAACCAATTTGGCATGCAATGCCCTGATATAGGACAATGAAAGGTCAATGGGGGCTGTCCTTGAATCCAATAAATTGCTCCAGTCTTTTTCTTCGTACGCCTTGATCAAGGG
>JAHHKH010000019.1 GCA_018679695.1 Maribacter sp. | reverse complement strand
GGCATTTTCCAATCCGCCATGGTTCGCATATAGGTTGTTTAGGCTTTGAATGAAAAAAGTAAGATCAACTCCATTGAATGTCCGGTGTACAAAACCCTGCAGACCTCCCAAATCGGAAGGATTGTGGTTTTGAACAAAATCATAGGGTGCATTATCCAACAGAGACATCATGTAGGATGCGTTTTTTATTATGCTTTTTCTATTGCCCCAGGCAATAGTTGCCGTTAAAAAGGCACTTATTTCAATATCTTCTTTTTTATTGAATTTGTGCGGAATTTGAATGGGGTCATTCTCCAAAAAGCTTGGTGTATTGTATTGCTCGACTTTGGTATCAAGAAACTCCTTGAGTTCTTCTTGGGTCATAGCAAAGGCCTGTTGGTCATATCTGTCCATTCTATACCCACAGAATCCGTGATTCGGCCATCGACCATAGTGAGTTTACGGTCGGCAAGATCGGCCAATTCAAGGTTATGGGTCACTATTACAAAGGTTTGTCCAAATTTGTCTCGAAGTTCAAAAAAGAGCTTGTGTAGATTATCGGCACTTTCTGAATCCAAATTGCCACTAGGTTCGTCCGCAAATATGATTGAAGGATTATTGATCAGTGCCCTGGCTACCGCAACGCGTTGCTGTTCACCTCCAGAAAGTTCATTGGGCTTATGATGTAAGCGATTCGAAAGCCCCAAAAACTCCAATAACTCCTTTGCTCTTTTTTCAACTTCACTATTTGGCGTTTTTTTAATATATCCAGGAATACACACGTTCTCTATTGCCGTAAACTCTGGTAATAACTGATGAAACTGAAAGATAAAACCAATATGCTCATTCCTGAATTTGGCCAGTTCTTTATCCGATAGGTCGGTGACTTCTGTATCATTTATGAGTAACCTGCTATCCACTTTATTGCTTTGTACATCCAATGTTCCCAAAATTTGCAGCAAAGTAGTCTTACCAGCTCCTGATGGTCCAACTATAGATACAATTTCACCACGCTTTATATGCAGATCAACACCCTTTAATACTTGTAAATTGCCATAAAATTTTTGGATATTGGTAGCCTGTATCATGTTCGCTTTCTTTGAAGCTTGAAAATTAAGCATTAGAGAAGACATACCAAAACAACCCCAGTATCAACAAAGAAGGTTTGTTGTTTTATATTAACGATTTTAGCACTAAATTGTGGTTTGTAAGTTTCAAAGCGAAATACTTACAATTGATTGGTATTATAAATGACTTTCACCTTTATTAAAACAATACAATGGCGCCATATAAAAATCTGGAAGAATACAATTTGGAGATAACAAATGATGTTAAGGACGGGTATTCTAAAATCATAGAGGAAATAGGGGAGGACGTCTCTCGTGAAGGATTGATAAAAACCCCTGAAAGGGCAGCCAAAGCTATGTTATTCCTTACACAAGGCTACCAACAGGATGCTGCTACTATTTTAAAAAGTGCCATGTTCAAGGAATCATATAACGAAATGGTAATTGTCAAGGACATTGAATTGTATTCGCTATGTGAGCATCATATGTTGCCTTTCTTTGGTAAGGCACACATCGCTTACATCCCCAATGGTCAAATTGTAGGCCTGAGTAAGTTGCCCCGAATTGTGGATATCTTTGCTCGAAGACTACAAGTCCAGGAACGTTTAACAGAGCAAATATTGGATTGTATCAACGATACCTTAAAGCCTCAGGGAGTAGCTGTTGTAATTGAGGCAGCACATATGTGTATGATGATGCGTGGAGTCCAAAAACAGAATTCAGTGACCACAACATCGGGATTCAGGGGCAGTTTCGAAAAAGAGGAGACCCGTAATGAGTTTTTAAAATTGATAAGTTCCAGTCTTTCATAAAGTCTATGTGAATTTAGAATGTAATCTGGCATCCTTGTTGCATGGATAAAGGTGATTTTATAATTTTAAATATGACAAAAAACAAAGACAAAAAGTACCAAGATCTTGTTTTGGGATTATTGTTCGACGGTATAGGAATGCTTTCATTTGCTGTGCCTTTTATTGGTGATTTCTCCGATGTAATTTGGGCACCATTGGCGGGTTGGTTAATGACTCGATTATACAAGGGGAAAGTTGGGCAAGCGGCCGGTGTATTTACTTTTATCGAGGAAATAATTCCGGGATTGGATGTAATACCCTCTTTCACGATTATGTGGATCTATACCTATGTACTAAAAGGATTTAAAAAAGGGAAGGTAATCGAGGTCGACGCTGATTGATCACTTTCCCTTTTTGGAATTAGAGTAAAATACTAACCGCCAAGGAGATATTTCTTCCAATATTGGCGATACCATCTGTTTTGAGCCGTGATAAATGTGAAATATATACCTTGTCGAAAAGATTATTGGCACTCAGCCTCACTTGAAGTGGTATTTTGTTTAGCAGTATATTACCACCCAATCCTATATCCACTAAATTATAACCATTCGTTGAGGATTCGAATTGATCAACATTATCCTGGTCAAAAACCGATCTTAAGGTGACAAAAGCATATTCACCTTTTAACCAGTTGGATTTGTTGTCTCCTTCGACCCGAATTGTATTTGTCAGCTTATTGGCTGGGATGAGTGGCAAATATTGATTATTTTTCCGTTTTCCTATAACGGTCTCAAAACTGCTATTATAATGCAACCAGTCTATGGGGTGCGGATGTAAATGGAATCCAATTTCACCTCCATAGAGATTGGCATTTTCTTGGGTATATACAAAAACATCAACTTCATCGATTACCTCCCCATTGGGTTGAATGAATATGTAATCATTTATTGAATTATAGAAACCATTCACAAAAAATTCAATGTGCTTATTGTTGTACTCCAATGAAATATCAGTCTGAAAATTTTTCTCTTGGGTCAAATCAGAATTTCCTATCTCATACCTATTCGTGCCTTCATGGGTTCCGTCTGAAGTCAATTCGGCCAAATTGGGGGCGCGGAATCCCGTAGCTAAGTTGATTCTAGCAGTCATCTTTTTCAACAATTCCAGTTTATAGCCTAAGGCCATATTGAAACTGTTAAAACCGCGATCAAGAACTCCCGAAAGCAGGTCCAAGGGTTCTTCCGAAGTGATGTTTCTGTGATCATAACGCAACCCTAGTTGCAATCCGCTTTCATCCGCAAAATGTATATGTGAGGTGGCCAATATTCCGATGTCATCAGTTTTTGCATCGGGAATCAAAACTTCCTCCCCAAAATTCTCGTTGTTTTGGCGCATCCCCTGTACGCCCACGATGGTTTCAAAACTACCCCATTCAGGCAAATGGTATTCTACATTATAACTAAAGGTTGACAGGTTCATATGTAGGGCAGGGCCTTCTTCTTCGTCGTGTTCTTCTGCGACAGGTTCCTCTTCCTCATGATGGTCTTCAAATTCCTTCCGCTTGTTCATGATATACCCCAATGAGATTTTTAAACTGGAATTCTTAAAATAGATGCCTGTTTTGGAACTGAGTATATGATTGTCGATTTGTTGATAAGGCAATTCCGGGGAACGGTCCTTTGTTTGCCCTCCAATTTCCTCAGGTATGCCCAATTCAGATGAATTAAAATTATATCGCAGTTCTGTCATTATAGTGTTCCATTGGTATCCCATTCCAGCTTTGAGGTCATACTCATTAAATCTGGAATTAGTCAAACGTTCATCATCACCGGTTTTATAGTCAATATGTGAAACATGGCCACCCCTTAACATAAACTTTATTTTTTCGCCAGATGTTCTAATTCCTGCATTTGTCCCTAGACCTTGGGTATTTCCAAAATAATTGAGGTTCACATCGCCTTCTGTGCTATTACTTTCAGCGAATTTTTCAGGATTGAAGTATAGTACACCACCCATAGCATCTGAACCATAAAGCAAGGAAGCAGGCCCTTTTATGACTTCTACACTTTCCAAACCGGCATCATTGATTCCCAGTCCGTGTTCGGCTCCGTATTGCTGGTTCTCGAGACGCACCCCTTGGGCATAGACAAGCACTCTATTAGCACTTAGCCCCCTAATTACCGGCTTACCAATTCCAACGCCCGTAGTAACACTTTCCACTCCTGCTAAATTTGAAATGCTCTCTGATAGCGTCATTGCACCAGTGGTTTTAAGCTCTTTCATACTGGCTCTTTCCACTTTCATTACATTTTCGCTCTGCAACTTGTGAAATGGTGTAGATACGATTATTTCCTCCATTTCAATGGCAGTTGGGGTCAATTGAAATTCAAAAGTGTTCGTTCCTAAGATAATAGTTACCTTTTCTTCGAAGGTTTTATATCCTAATGAGGATATGACCAATTCAAAACTTCCGCTTGGGATTTCGAAAATTTCAAATTTGCCCTCTGAATTGGTCGCAGTGCCTTTCTCCAATTCAGGAAAATAGACAGATACCTCAGGTAATGGGTTGCCATTTTCTGAATTTGTAATAGTACCTGTGATTTTATTTTGTGCAAAACCATAATTTATGGACATTGCTATGGATAAGAATATAAATAAATGCTTCATAACATATTTGATTTAAAGTTATTTGATACTTTTTAACCGAATAATCTATGAAGTCATGGGAGGGCCCCTAAGGACAAAATGAAGTTTTTGGTACTTACTTAGAAAAGTATATTGAAAGTTAATTTTTTTAGGAATATGGATTATGAAAGGCTTTGGAGCTTCAACTAGGGAAGAATGATATTGTGGCGATACATTAAAATCTTCGAAGTCACAATTCAATTCAACTTCATGAATGTGTAGCTCGCCAACGGCCTTACATTGCATATGTTCATGTTCAATGAGCGCATGTGCCACTTTAACTATAGATGGAGCAATCAAAAAGGCTACCAGTAGCAGGCAGAAAGGTAATATGAAATATTGATTGCGAAATAATTTCATAGTACAAAGCTAGCTATTAAATTGGTCTATATACTGTTAAGAAAAGTGTAAATTATCTGATGAGAAACCCTAAGCCCAGTCGTTTCAGCATCTTCTTTTCAAAATTCCAAAAAAACCTGAATTGGCCAAAGAGCCATCCGAATGCCACCAATAAAACCTGGTATATTGGAAAAATAAGAAGGATACGTATTATCCAGTACAGCCATGCATTAGTAGTTTCCCTGTAAAGACCAATCAATTCCGTCGCTGGTTCCGCCAATTTTGCGGCTGCTGAACCTGTAACAGCAAATACAACGAAAATCACCACTATCTGAAAATTGGACTCAATACCCCAACGTTGCTTTAATTTCTCCATATTAGTACTAAATAGGACGCAAATATACTTTTTAAATCCGAGGGATAAAAGGTCCTAAGCGCTGTTTGTACTTGCGCTGAAAATAGATAAAATAATTATAGAGTTTATAGTTTACTTCATATCCATAGTCAATATTTGGAGCGTAATCAATTTGTAATTCGTATAAATTGGGATTAAAGCGCTGTGGTTGTAATACGCGTTGGTTCCATTCAATTACATAAATGTTGTTCCTATTTTCAAGATAGGTCTGGGAGTAATAGCCTTCAGGTCTGGCAATACTCTGTAACCATACATTAAAGCCAGGTTCAATGATGATTATTTCATACTCGGTCTTATCACTTTCAATTTTAAGGGTGTCGCCTACTTTTTGATTAAAAACCATTTTTTCCTCGTCCGAGATGGTAACCGCGTCCTTTGTGCTTCCGCAGCTACTCGCAATCACTAGTATCACTACCAATAGACTTAAAGTTCTTAACATCGTAT
>JAHHKH010000008.1 GCA_018679695.1 Maribacter sp. | reverse complement strand
GATTCGTGCCTTGGGATGATTTGCACCACCCCGATATTTCGCAGACCAATGGTGAATTGGATGGGCGATGGATTTTCGTGAACGGTAACAATACACCGCGTATTGCACGGGTAAGTTTAAGTACTTTTGAAACCGAAGAGATTATTGAGGTTCCGAACAGCGCCGGGAACCACAGTTCGTCATTTATTACGGAAAATACGGAATATGTTGTGGCAGGTACCCGATTTTCAGTACCCGTACCTCAGCGCGATATGTCAATTAATGAATATAAGGGAAATTTCAAAGGTGCTTTATCCTTTATTAGTGTAGCGCCAGACAATGGCCGATTAAATCTTGAATTCCAGGTGTTGATGCCAGGGTTCAATTATGACCTTTCGCATCCTGGCCGTGGAAAATCTCACGGATGGTTCTTCTTCTCTACTTATAACACCGAAGAGGCCAATTCTTTATTAGAAGTAATGGCTTCGCAAAATGATAAGGATTTTATCGCTGCTGTAAACTGGAAGAAAATAGAGGAGTATGTTAAAAACGGTGGCGGAACTAAAATGCCTGCCAACTATGCACACAATGTCTATGACGAGGAAACCCATACCGGAACTTCTACCATGATAAAAGAAGTGTTGACTGTAGATCCGACCAAAGTGCCTGGCGCGGTTTATTTCTTACCTACCCCTAAATCCCCTCACGGTTGTGATGTAGATCCAACAGGGCAATATATCATTGGTAGTGGAAAACTTTCTGCAGACATTACGGTACACTCATTTGACAAGATGTTGGCAGCAATTGAAGGTGAAAAATTTGATGGTGAAGCTTATGGTATTCCGATTCTCAAATTTGAGGAGGTCTTAGCTGGTACTGTTAAAAGTGGAGGTTTAGGTCCATTACATACCGAATTCGATGACAAAGGAAATGCCTACACTACCTTCTTTATTTCTTCGGAAGTAGTTAAATGGAAAGTTGGAACCTGGGAAGTTATCGATAGAAAACCAACCTATTACTCTGTAGGGCATTTGATGATTCCCGGTGGTAACTCCAGAAAACCTTTCGGAAAGTATGTGGTAGCCATGAACAAGATTACAAAAGACCGGTATTTGCCTACTGGTCCTGAAATGGAACACTCTGCCCAGATTTACGATATTTCTGGGGAAAAAATGGAGTTGATTTATGATTTCCCAACCCATGGGGAACCTCATTATGCCGCTGGTTGTCCTGCCGATTTGTTGACAGCAAATTCGAAAAAAATCTATCGATTGGATGAGAACAAGCATGAATATGCTACCATAGGTGCGGATGACGCGCGTGTAGAACGCAAGGGGAATGAAGTACATGTTTATATGTCTACGATTCGAAGTCATTTTACACCCGACAATATCGAGGGTGTCAAAGTAGGCGATAAGGTATATTTCCATATCACAAATCACGAGCAAGATTTTGACGTACCGCATGGTTTCTCAATAATTGGTCAGGGAACTTCCGAAATTTTAGTAATGCCGGGACAAACCAAGACATCGGTATGGGAACCCAAAAAAGTTGGGGTCTGGCCATTCTATTGTACAGATTTTTGTTCAGCCTTACACCAAGAAATGCAAGGTTATGTTAGGGTGTCACCTGCTAATTCAAACATTGACCTTTCCTGGTCTTTGGGTGAATAATTTAAACCTTGATATAGTATTTTATTTCAAATAAAAAAGCGGGCAGTGTCTATGACCTGCCCGCTTTTTTCAAGAATCACAGCAACCTTTCAAAGCCAAACGTAATTCGTAAACCATCAAAAGTATAAGTGATGAAAAAAGCAAGTTTTTTAATGATTATTGGCCCTTTATTCCTATTAGGATTGTATGTTTTCCCCCTATGGAATATCATGTTAGGTGCTCCACAATATCCTGAACCTCTGGGTATGAATATCCATATCGATGGTATTCAGGGAGTCAGTGAATTTGATATACAGAATATTGACGGACTTAACCACTATATCGGTATGCGTACATTACCCAAACCAGAGGATATGTGGGAGTTTAGCACCTTCCCATTGGTTATCGGGGGAATGGTGGCCTTGGGAGTATTGATCGGTCTTTTGGGCTTTTTTGGAAAAGTAAGCTATAAATGGTTTTTGGCATGGTTTATTCTCATGAGTATTTTGGGAGTTTTGGGAATGTACGATTTTAATTCTTGGATGGTGGATTATGGTACTAATCTAGACCCTAATGCCATCATGAAACTCACCAACCCCGATGGAACACCCATGAGCTATAAGCCACCACTTTTTGGGCATGCTAAAATGCTTAATTTTGATGTAACCTCTCTACCCCATACAGGTGGTTACATGATGTTCGTGGGTATGATGTTGACTGTCGCTGCATTTTTTGTTGGTAAAAGAGCTTGGAAACCCAAAAACAGCACCGATTTTGTAACACCTGTAAAAGTGAAAGCGAATGATAAGTAGATTCCTTTTTGTTGCCATAGCACTTTTGATCATGGTTTCATGTGGGGTTAGTCCAAAAGCAATAGATTATGGTTCAGATGGTTGTCATTTTTGTTCCATGACCATTGTTGATCGTCAGCACGCCGCGGAAATAGTAACGAAAAAAGGTAAGGCCTTTAAATTTGATGCGGTAGAATGCATGATGAATCATTTGAAGGATATTGATGTTGCAATAGTCGAGCTTTTTTTGGTGAACGATTTTCTGGACCCAAGCGAACTAATCGATGCCAAGAAGGCGACCTTCTTAATAAGTAAGGATATACCAAGCCCTATGGGTGAATACTTGTCAGCTTTTGAATCCAGAAATGAAGCCGAGAATGTCGCAACTGAAAATAAGGGAAAATTGTATACTTGGGAGGAGTTGTTGACTAAGTTCAAGGTACAATAATTAAATACATTTTAATGGTTAGTAGTATGCGGTCATCATAGGTCCGTTGATTTCTGTTAACCATTATTTTTTAAATAAATTTGAAAATATGTACACGACGAGCAATCAAATTGCAGAACAGAAATTCGATAAATTACAAGTTCAAAAGTTGGTAAAGACCGAAACGCTGGAGATTCTCAGTATTAGTTTGGAAAAAGGGGTTACCTTTCCCGAACATACTTCCCCTGCAGATGCACAGCTTATTGTCTTGGAAGGGGATATTGTATTCCATATCAATGATACTTCCTATCAATTAAAATCACAACAAAATTTTAATTTCCCAAAAGCCACGCCGCATTCTGTGATGGCCAATGAGAATTCAAAATTTTTGATAATACGATAATGTATAAATTTCAGCTACCATTCACAGTGCTTTTGTTTCTTATGGGAACTTCACTATGGGCCAAGACTATTGAAGTCTGTGCTTCGTGTGAGGTCAAGACCATTAAGGGAGGAATAGCTATAGCAGCTGAATATGATACCCTTTTAATTAAAAAAGGCACCTATAGGGAATTTAACATAGTCATCGACAAACCGCTTACCCTTTTGGGTCAAGAGTTTCCCATAATTGATGGGGAGGATCGAGGTGAGATCATACGCATTGTCTCTGATAATGTTACTGTTGATGGGTTGAATTTAATCAACGTCGGTACCAGTTACACCACTGATCATGCCGCCATTCGCGTAGTCAAAAGTGAAAACTTCATACTTCAAAACCTAGTATTGGAAAAGCTGTTTTTTGGCATATATCTTGAAAGATCTAACCATGGGAAAGTGTATCATAACAAGATTATCGGAGATGCCGTTGATGAGTATAATTCTGGCAACGGCATTCAATTGTGGTATTCCCACAATGTTGAGGTAGACCTAAATATTGTTCAGGGTGTACGCGATGGCATTTACTTGGAATTTTCAGATCATATCACCATCAATGATAATGAGAGCACCAACAATCTAAGATATGGTCTTCATTTTATGTTTTCGAACGACGATGTGTACACCAATAATACCTTTGAGCGCAATGGAGCGGGTGTGGCGGTGATGTTTTCAAAACGTATTAAAATGGTTGGGAATATCTTTAGAAAGAATTGGGGTTCGGCGGCGTTTGGCATGTTATTAAAGGAAATTAACGATGCTGAGATTATAGGCAATACCTTTGAGGAAAACACTATTGGCATCAATATCGAAGGTTCAAACAGAATTAAATATAAAAACAATGACTTTATAAGTAATGGTTGGGCCGTAAAAGTATTAGGAGCCTGCTATACAAATTCATTTATCAATAATAATTTCCTCTACAATTCATTTGATATTTCGTATAATAGTAAATTGAATGACAATGTATTCGAGAAAAATTATTGGAGCAACTATACAGGATATGATTTGGATAAAGACGGAATAGGGG
>JAHHKH010000472.1 GCA_018679695.1 Maribacter sp. | reverse complement strand
GTACGCATCAATAGGGCAGTATGAGACCCATAAAGCAAGGATTTTGTGTAAATTTTGTGCAAATAAAAAAGAGTTACATGAAAATAACATGTAACTCTTTGATAATCAAGTGGGCCCTACTGGATTCGAACCAGTGACCCCCTGCTTGTAAGGCAGGTGCTCTGAACCAACTGAGCTAAGAGCCCTAACGGGGTGCAAATATAGAATAGTTTTCTTTTACCTAAAAGAAAAGACCAAAAAAAAATCATAGCACTTCCGCTACCGTAAAATTGCTTCCTCCCAGGTAAATCAAATCCTTTTTCGACGCCCTTTTCTTTGCCCTTTTTAATGCTGACTTTACTGAATCGTAGGGCGCACCCTCCAAGCCTAAATCATTGGCCTTTTTAACCAAAACCTGTACCTCCAGTCCTCGCATAACTGCAGGACTGCAAAAGTAATAAAGGGCGTTCTTTGGAAAAAGAGGTAAAATGGCATCCAGGTCCTTATCCTCAACAAATCCAAGTACTAGGTGTAATCGATCAAATTTCTGTTGTCCCAACTGTGCCATTATATAAGCAAGGCCTTCTTTATTATGGGCCGTATCGCAAATAACAAGGGGGCTTTTGCCCAATATTTGCCATCGTCCCATTATTCCAGTATTCTTAATTACTTTTTTTAATCCTCGCTTGATATGTTTTTTTTTGACCTTAAAGCCTTTAAGCTCCTTCAACACCGCTACAACACCCTTGATATTCTTTGATTGATAGTTTCCTTGTAATGACGATTTATACTGCCTGTCGATAACCTGTTCAGCAAAGAGTATTTTCGCATTCTTGGATTTCGCCGTTGCTATGAATGTTTCAGCAATTTCTTCCTGATATTCACTGATCACAACTGGTATATTCTCCTTAATAATCCCCGCTTTCTCTTGGGCGATTTTTTCAAGTGTATCCCCTAACATATCCAAATGGTCCATCCCAATATTTGTGATGAGTGATACTTCTGGAGTAATGATGTTGGTTGAATCCAGCCTACCTCCCAAACCAACTTCTATAATGGCTATATCGACCTTTTTTTGACCAAAATAATCGAAGGCCATACCAACACTCATTTCAAAAAAAGACAATTTGTTTTCCTCAAGAAAAACTTTGTTCTTTTTAATGAATTTTACAACTTGTTTTTTGCCTATGGTCTTTCCATTGATTCTGATTCGTTCCCTAAAATCTTTAAGATGCGGGGAAGTATAGAGTCCTACCTTATAGCCCGCCTCTTGAAGTATTGAGGCCAACATATGGCTACTGGAACCCTTGCCATTTGTGCCAGCAACATGGATACTTTTGAATCTTGTTTCAGGATTTCCCAAGTGTGCGGAAAAAGCTAGAATATTATCCAATTTTCCATTAAAAGCAGCTTTTCCTTTCTGTTGATAGACCGGAAGTTGTGCGAACATCCAATCCAAGGTTTCTTTATAGGTCACTTATTCACCTAATTTAAAATTGACCACTACAAACCCGACTTGCTGACTAGGTGCTTTGGAATCCAAATTCCATTTATGCATAAAGGCTGTTTTCCTGGCGGGATCCAGCAAACAGCGATTGTTATTTGTAGTACCTTTAACCCCAGGAGTGGCACTAATTACTTTACCATTGCGGTCCACAACGATTTTAACGACAACCCTACCTTCTTGATTGCACTCTTGTTGAACTTTTCCCTTGCTGACCAAAGACCTTCCATTTAATCCATAACCTCCTGTACCACTACCTGATCCAGGACTTCCATAGTAACTCGTGGCATAGGGGTCGCCATTAGGTTGCCCCTTATCACCGGGTTTATTATCATCCCCTTCACTTCCTGAGTCAGAACCATCGGAATTATTAAGTCCGCCCATCAATTTATCCAATTCTGCTTTCTTGGCCTCTTGTTCTTTTCTTTTCTGCTCTTCTGCTTCGCGTTCCTCACGGGCAATCCTATCAGCTTCGGCTTTTGCTTTCTTGGCAGCAGCATCGGCCTTTCTTTTGGCCTCTTGCTGTTGTTTTATTTTTATAGACTCTTCGCTTTCTTGGGTTAGTACCTTTTCCGAGGGTTGTTCTTCTTCAACAATTTCTTCTTGTACTTCCTCGGGCACTGCTTCTTGAATCTCCTCTTCCTGAACATTTGGTGGTTCAGGAATATCCAAAGCTTCGGACCTTATACGTTCCTTGGGTTGTGTTTCGCCCATTCCAAATTCCATAGTGCCAAAATTCACGGAAATACCATTTTCGATAGGTGGATCCATATAGGTAAGACCTATATAAAAAAACAAAAGTAGAAGTACACTTAACAAGGCTGTTGTAAGTGTGAATGATTTTTTCTTGTGTCTCGTATCTAAAAATGACATTATGCCAATCAAGTTTTAAAATGTCGCAATCTTGGCATGAAATATTTTTTGATCAGATGGTTCAAAAAAACAGCATCGCCTAAACTGCAGTATTCTTATTTGGAGAAACCTGTCTTCCGACAGGCAGGTACAAGTGAAAATCGGTAAAGTAATCAGCACATATTTAAGACTTAGCTTAATTGGGTCGTACAGCCAAAATCACCTTATAATTGTTCCTGTTGGCAATATCCATTACGTTTACTGCCTCTCTAATGGCAACGCTTTCCTCTGCCCGTAGGATAATGGTGGGTTTTTCCTGTCCTCTTAGTGCTTTCTTTAATTCAATTTCAATGTATTCTCCGTTGATTCTCTCGCTATTCACAAAATACTCCAGGTTCTTATTTATGCTAACTGAGACATTTTGTGTGTTCGTTGATTTTCCTTTCGCTTTGGGCAACAATAAATCCAATGCATTTGGTGAATTTGCCGTTAACATAAAGAATATCAACAACAAAAACACGATATCGGTCATAGACGACATACTGAAATCTGGACTTACCTTATTTCTACCTTTTAATTTCATAAATATTGACTACAATGGTTCGTTCAACAGATCCAAGAATTCCACCGCATTGGCTTCCATCTTATGGACCACTTTGTCGGTTCTATTTACCAAATGATTATAACCAATATAGGCGATTATACCAACAATTAAACCGGCTACTGTGGTTGTCATTGCCGTATAAATACCTGATGCCAATGAACCCATTTCCGCTTGTCCCCCACTTGTCGCCATTTCATGGAATGCCAAAATCATACCAATTACGGTTCCTAGGAATCCGATCATTGGGGCCGCACCGGCAACAGTGGCTAAAACGCTGACATTACGCTCTAATTTATAGACCTCCAATGTACCTGCATTCTCTATGGCCGTATTGATATCATCCAAAGGCTTACCAATTCGCGATACTCCCTTTTCTGTTAAACGGGCTACCGGCGAATCTGTTTGGGCACACAATAATTTTGCAGCCTCGAGTTTCCCGTTGGTGACATGGTCCCGAATCTGATTCATGAAGTTTTTATCGATTTTTGATGCAGCCTTTATCGCGAAGATTCGCTCAAAATAGATATACATTGCCACAAATAATAAAACAAATAAAACCGAAATAATGACAATACTACCTGTACCGCCACTTAAAATTAGGTCCATGACCGATAGGGTCTTTTCTTCAGATAGAACATCCCCCAGTTCAGGGTCTTGAGCAAGATCTTGTAACAATGACATATAGTTTCCCTTCTTTAATTTGCCTTAATAACGGTATTTTATCGATAAAATTATACGTGGATCACAAAATCGCGCATTAATACAAATGCTATGGCCCCAGCTACAAAACCAACCGCAGCCAACCAGGCAATTTTTCTAAGATACCAGAAGAAATCTATCTTCTCCATACCCATCGCCACAACCCCAGCTGCAGAACCAATAATCAACATACTACCACCGGTACCCGCAGAGTAAGCGATAAAATGCCATAGCGGGTTATCCACACTTTCCGAGAACATGCCCATACTTGCTGCTACCAATGGAACGTTATCGATTATCGCCGAACCTATGCCAAATAACATGACAACTATATCAGTATTGGGAATCGCTTCATTGAGGCTTCCCGCATAATTGAATAAATAACCCAAGGATTCCAAGGCCGCCACAGCCAATAAAATTCCCAAAAAGAAAAGGATACTTGGTAACTCTATTTTAGATAGTGACGCATGTACAGGACTATGGTGTCCTATAGTATCATGATCCTCTGACTCAACGTTGGAAATGCTAAACTTGGTACTACTATAAATCTCTGCAAATGTTGCTACAATTGCCAAGGAAAGCATCATTCCCACAT
>JAHHKH010000461.1 GCA_018679695.1 Maribacter sp. | reverse complement strand
AAATCTGGGGCGGGGAATTTTTTGAGTATCGTGCAAAAGAGATGGATCGCATTTCCCATTTTGAGTATTTCGATTGGTTGGCTGGCAATAAAATGGCCAAAGAACCCAGACTTTCCCTATTGGCATTGGCAGATATCGCATTCCACACATCCATTGCTGAAAAATTTTCCAAAAAAGAGTTGAGCATCTATGAATCCCTTAAGAAGAGTAATACCTTAAAAACATCATCTGTTGGGCGGCTTTTTGATGCAGTCGCCTCTTTGTTGAACATCTGTGACCACAACACCTATGAGGGCGAAGCCGCAATTTTAATGGAAAACCTGGTCTTGGACTATGATTTAAAATCCTGTAAAAGTTATCTAAGCCCTACCGAAAGTACTATTTCCCCTAAAGTGATAATCAATAATATATACGCGGATGTAGAATTGGGCGAACCAAGGGAGCGTATTATTACGAACTTCTTATTTACTTTGGCGAATTCGGTTTTAAAGGTGGCAAAAAATTATGGTTTTGAACATATTGCCCTAAGTGGTGGTGTTTTTCAAAACACTACCTTAGTCGATATGCTTCGTGAAGTGGTCCCCTCGGAAATAAATTTGTATTTTCATAAGGAGTTATCCCCGAACGATGAAAATATTTCTTTTGGACAAATCATGTATTACGAGCATATAAAGAATTGAAAAATGAAGTATTTGAATGAATATCGAAATTTAGAATCCACAAAAAGATATCTTGATGAAATCCATAAAATTGCCACTACCAATTGGAATATCATGGAAATATGTGGAGGTCAGACCCATAGTCTGGTTAAGAATGGTATTTTGGAGCTCTTGCCCGAGACGGTAAGAATGATCCATGGCCCAGGTTGCCCGGTATGTGTAACACCACTCAATTTAATAGATAAGGCCATCGAATTATTGGAAAATGATGTTATCCTATGCTCCTATGGCGATATGATCCGCGTGCCGGGAAGTGAGAAAAGTCTATTGGAAGCAAAAGCCGCAGGAGGAGATCTAAGGATACTGTACTCCCCTATTGAAGCAGTTGCTATTGCAAAGGAAAATCAGGACAGGGAAGTTGTTTTTTTTGCGGTCGGATTTGAAACCACCGCCCCTGCAAATGCCTTATCGGTTTTACATGCGGAAAAGGAAGGTCTTACCAATTATTCGATCTTAGCATCCCATGTATTGGTACCGCCTGCAATGGAAGCGATTTTAAGTGATGAGCTCTGTAATATCGATGCCTTCCTAGGTGCTGGCCATGTTTGTGCCATTATGGGAATGCAAGAGTATTATCCCTTGGTTGAAACGTATAAAATACCCATAGTCATTACTGGTTTTGAACCTCTGGATCTCGTTCAAGGAATTTATATGGCCTTAAAACAATTAGAGGAAGGGAAGTTTTTACTGGAAAACCAATATGCAAGAGTTGTAAAGGAACACGGAAACAAGGCTGCCATTGATGTAATTAAAAAGGTATTTGAAGTGGGTAATCGAAAGTGGAGAGGCATAGGGGAAATTCCCAATAGTGGCTACATCATTAGGGAAGCCTATAGAAAATATGATGCCGAGGCCAAATTCAAGGTTGGGAAAATTTCTGCTCCTGAAAATTCCCAGTGTATTGCCGGTGAAATTCTTAGAGGTATCAAAAAACCGCATCAGTGCAGTCAGTTTGGCAAAGCCTGTACACCCTCCAATCCCTTAGGCGCGCCTATGGTTTCTTCAGAGGGTGCATGCGCTGCCTATTTTCATTTTTCCGATAATTTAATTTCTTCAAAATAAATGGACAAAAGAAAACCGGGTGTGGAGACCATTAACCTAGGTCATGGAAGTGGTGGCACCATGACAAGGGACCTTTTGGACAAGATTATCTTTAAAACCTTCAATAATCCCTATTTAAATCAAAAACATGATGGTTCAATTGTCAAATTCGCTGGGGATTACGCCATTTCCACGGACAGTTTTGTCATTACCCCTATTTTTTTCAAAGGGGGTAACATTGGTGAGTTAGCGGTTAATGGTACCGTGAATGATGTGGCCATGTGCGGGGCAATCCCCAAATTTCTGTCATTGGCATTTATTGTTGAAGAAGGCCTGTCCCTCGATGATTTTGCCAAAATCGTGAATTCAGTAAAAAAGGCGGCTGATAAAAGCGGGGTACAAATAATAACCGGCGATACTAAAGTCGTTGAACGCGGAAAAGGTGATAAAATCTTTATCAACACCACTGGTTTTGGGGAAGTTCATCCAAAAGGAAATATTTCTTTCGACAATATTGAAGTTGGGGACAAAATCATCGTTAGTGGTTATATTGCACAACACGGTATGGCGATCATGTCTGAACGGGAAGGTTTGGAATTTGAATCGACCATTGAGAGTGATACCACCAATGTAAATTTTTTGGTAAAGGAATTATTGGACAAATTTGGGAATGATATACACTTGCTCCGAGACCCCACCAGAGGTGGTTTGGCGGGTGTTCTGTCTGAAATTGCTACCGATACCAATAAAGGAGTGGCAATAAAAGAAAATGAAATACCCCTTGAAATGCAGGTGGCTGCAGCTTGTGAAATTTTAGGGTTAGACCCCATGTACGTCGCCAATGAAGGTATTTTTATCGCTATCGTTGCAGCAGAGGTGGCAGATGAAGTAGTTGAAACCATGAAAAACAACGAAAAAGGGGTAAATGCTGCATGTATAGGTGAAATTAGCGACGGACATCCCAAAAAGGTAGTTCTGGAAAGCACCATAGGGGGAAAACGAATCGTAAGCCCCTTGATAGGTGAACAATTACCGCGTATTTGTTAAGTACTATAAACCCAATAAATTCCGATAACAATAGCAAATAACCCCCCCGAAAAACGAATACCTTTAAAAAACAATTCGTTATGTTCATTCTTGGCAAAGGAGGATATTTGCCCGATTACAAAAGCGAATATGGTCATCGCCAATATAATACCAAGACCAAACCCTAATACATAAAGTACAGCATCCGATTGCTTATCAAATCCCAAAACAGGTAAGAACAATAGAAAATGGGCTATGCCCGCGAGACCATGCAAAAATCCAATAGAAAATGAAGCAAAGTTACTTTGCTTTATATTTTCGTCGTGGACATGATGGTGTGATTTCTCATGCACATGTTCGTGCTTATGGGAATGGATGATAACTGTATTCTCACTATGGACATGCAGATGCTTGTGGTTTTTTTCTTTTTTGAAGATTTTATAAAAGGCCCAAACTCCTATACCAATCAATACAAAACCAACTATTTGTTCACTATAGTCCGATATATGTTCAATTGGAATAAGTTCTTTGAACAGTACAAACAAAAATCCGATCAACAACATCCCGACAAGATGGCCTATGCCCCAAAAAAGACCGATCTTCCAAGCTTTTTTTTTGGATTCGATGGCAAAAGGTACAACAGCTGCTAAATGATCAGGTCCTGTTATTACGTGCAACATCGATGCAATTAATCCTGTTGTTAATGAAAATGTTACATCCATATATTTCCCTTGGGACAAATCATTGGTGGAATTTAAAATTACAAAAATTAAAACCCCGCGCCCCTGAATTACAAGGGAAAAATAAGTCACAATCCTTGAATTTGAAAATTTATTAAAATATTAATAGACCACTTCCTTGATAACTGTAACAATTGTTACAGACCGCAAAATCAAAAAATGATTAACTTAGAAGTTTACAAACTTCAACCCTTACAATGAAAAGACGAAACTTTGTTAAGAAAGCGGTTTTAGGTACAATGACCTCTGTAATAGGGGCCGAAATCGTATTTGGATCTATGCTGCCTGAGGGCTATCAACCCTTGGCTTTGCAAGATCCCGATCCCTTTAAAATGTTCAATAAGGACAAAGGGATGGAAGTACTTAACGACAAACCATGGAATATTGAGGCGAAAGCCCATTTGTTGGACGATAAGGTCACTCCGAATAAATTTATGTTCATTCGAAACAACGGGCTTATACCTGAAAATATCGATGCCTCTAAATGGACATTGACCATTGATGGTGAATCGGTAAAACAGTCAAAATCCTATACGCTCCAGGAATTAAAAACAAAGTTTCCCCAGCAAACGTATCAATTGACGCTGGAATGTGGCGGTAATGGCCGAAGCGAATTCGATCCTCCTGCCAAAGGAAATCAATGGACAGTGGGAGCCGTTTCATGTGCAACTTGGACAGGTGTTCGATTACGCGATATATTGGAGGATGTAGGCTTAAAAAATGATGCCGTGTATATTGGTTATCATGCCGCAGATATACACCTCAGCAGGGATCCAAATAAAGAACCTATTTCGCGGGGCGCCCCAATGGCCAAAATCATGCAAGATGAAACCTTGGTTGCCTTTAAAATGAATGGTGAGGATATTCCCTTGGCCCATGGGTACCCACTGCGTTTGATTGCCGGGGGATGGCCTGCTTCAGTTTCGGGCAAATGGATCAATCGAATCAGTGTTCGAAATATAGTTCATGATGGCACTAAAATGACCGGTACAGCCTATAGGGTTCCGTGCAATCCCGTAGCCCCTGGTGAAAAGGTAAAAGATGAGGATATGTGCATTATTGAATCAATGCCCGTAAAATCACTTATTACCTATCCCAAGAATGGGGCGACCATTCCACAAGGCAAAAAACTAAATATTAGAGGCCATGCATGGGCAGGTGAGTTGGAAGTCTCAAAGATGGAATATTCCATTGATTTTGGTTCTACCTGGAATGATTGTCCCATAGAAAAACCTGCTAACAGGCTGGCGTGGCAACATTTTTCAGCAGGTATTGATTTTCCAAAAAAGGGATATTACGAAGTTTGGGCAAGGGCAACTGATTCCCAAGGAACAAGTCAACCAATGCTTTTACCGGGGTGGAACCCTAAAGGATACCTGAACAATGCTTGTCATCGAATTGCTATTAAGGTCTCATAAGTATGGAAGATCAAAGTAAATTCAAACAACAGGTTAGGGCAATATATCGTATGTTCGTTGGTCTTTTTGTACTATTCGCAATTACGGCGATTGGGGTGCTATACCTTATATCGAATCCCGATTTATTTGAAAAGTCAATACCAGATACCGCATATGTCGAAATTGTTGAAGAAGATGATTATGACAAAATAGAAAATGGTATCCATGTGCGGACCGGACTAATAGAGGCTGAAGGACTTATGATGGTAGTCAATAATTGTACGAATTGCCATTCAGCAAAATTGGTGACCCAAAACCGGATGAACAAAGAAAGATGGATCAGCACGATACGTTGGATGCAAGAGACCCAAAATTTATGGGATCTTGGACCTAACGAGGATATTATTGTAGATTATTTGGTTACCAATTACCCTCCTGCGAAAAAAGGTCGTAGGGAAATATTGAAGAACATCGAATGGTATCAATTAAATGATTAATTAATGACAATATTAAATTTATAAGCTATGGAAAAATATTTAGATGCTTTTATAAACTCATTTATGGGTAGCGTGGAATGGACATGGAAATCCGTATTGTTTGATGTGCCTTGGTATACAAATTACTTCTGGGGACTTACGGTTATCTCGTTAATCGTGTGGGGGCTTGAAATTGCATTCCCTTGGCGTAAGAACCAATCTGTTTTTAGAAAGGACTTTTGGTTGGATGGATTTTATATGTATTTCAACTTCTTCCTGTTTGCTATTGCCGTAAGTGGTTTCTATAAATTATTGGGATTACTTTTCAATGATATAGGAATTTCCTCAAAGAGCCTCACCTTATTGGACCTTTCATCTATGCCAGCTTGGGCACAATTGGTGATATTCTTTATTATTCTTGACTTTGTGCAATGGTTTACCCACATCCTGCTCCATAAATATGAGTTCTTATGGAGATTCCATAAGGTGCACCATTCGGTGAAGGAAATGGGTTTTGCTGCCCATTTACGCTATCATTGGATGGAAAATATACTTTATAAACCATTAAAGACTTTGGGTGTTATGGTCTTGGGTGGCTTTGAACCAGAACAAGCCTATATTGTTCATTTTGCCGCTATTGCCATCGGACATTTAAACCATGCCAATATTAAATTAACATGGGGGCCATTGAAATATATATTGAACAATCCTGTAATGCACCTGTACCATCATGCCTATGTCTTGCCTAAAGGATCTTACGGTATTAACTTCGGGATTAGCCTGAGCCTTTGGGATTATATCTTTAAAACAAATTATGTTCCAGAAGATAGTGGTACCATAGAACTAGGGTTTCCAGGAGATGAGAACTTTCCGCAGGATTTTGTCCATCAAAATCTTTATGGATTTGGCAAACCAAAAAATAAGTGATTTATACTCGAGCGGTTATTTTTATGTGAACAAGGCCTAAATATTAATCTCTACTGACATATATCTGACGTCCATTGTGGGGCTGTTCATTTCTATAATTGTTAACAGGCATTAAATTCTTTAAGAGTTCAACCTGCTCCAAGGAGACAGTAATGGGTTCTTTAAATATATACCAATTAACCCCTTCAGTGCAGGGTGGTGTGGTCAATGACCCTATATAAAAGTAATACTCCTTGTTCTCGGGTAAGTTGTCATTCATATCGAAGGGAAAATCCACTATTTTGTTTTCACCGGGTTTAAGTGGCAAAAAACTTTCCAAAAACTCAAATGGAATACTGCTTATCCCCTCTTTGGCCATAACTGCAATAACTGTATACTGCCCTGAATCATTGATATGGACCAGATGCATTTCCAACGGATAACGAACCCCATCAATAGTATGTTCAGATGGTTCATGAAAATGTACTTGTTTCAAATCGTATCGTAAACCATTGACGACAATATAATCCCCTGGTTCAAAGTTATATTGAATACTATGTCCATTATTGGTCACATCATGGATTTTGGTCTTATTTGCGTAGTAAAGGGCAACGGGTTTCAGATTAGTGTTCTCCTTATACTTAACAATATTGATAGGTGATTGGAACTTACCATTGCAATCAGATCCCGCCTCAATCTCGGCCCAATGTTCTGGTCCAGTTTCACCTTCATAACTCCAATGACCTTGTTGTGAACTACCTTGGGCTACAACACTGTCAAGAGCTCTTCGATTATTTCCTGAACTATCTTCTTTACATCCAGAAAGCATAAAAAACCCAATTAAGAAAATAACTGAATATCTCATTTATAGTTATGGCTTAAAATGAAAATCTTTTATTGATTCGTATAACATAAATTAAAACGTATCGTCCTAATACGAGTTGAAAATGAAAAACTATTTAAGTCCTTATCTAATCTAAAATCCAGAACATTTATGCTATTATTTATCAAAACTTATACTCCAAATTCCACGAACTTGGCCTACATCATATCCTATTGCCTTGTCCTCTGGATACAATTTCCTCAATGTGCTTAAGGTCGAAGAAGTAATTTGTTCACTGGGTGTACCATGGCATTGTAAACACATGGTATTCGTTGTAATGGGGTAATAGAAATTAATCTCACCGTAAATTTCTTCTACCACAGGATCAATATCCAATCCTGAAGCCAACAGTTCCTTAAAGGCTGCAATATGCCTTAGTTCTTTGGCATTGGCCATATTTTTTGGATTCCTAGGTTTGTCCGAAACCCTGGCAATAATGGCATTATGCATAACCGACATGCTATCTGTGAGCTTCATCGCCTCAATGTGGCAGAATTCAACTGCCCCAGCAGTACCCTTTTCATTAATGGCTTTTATTAAGTTCTTACCCAATTGGGCTTTGGTAGATAGCGCATATTTTAATCCAATATCACTATAGGTAGCAGTCCCATCCTTCTGTTCTTGTCCTTTACGTAATTGTTTGCCTTTACCTTTGTGTTTTCCTTTTCCTTTGCCGTTACCCATTCCCTTACCATTACCACGTCCTTGACGATAATGTGCTTCGAACCAATCCGGTTGATCTATTTCATATTCGTATAAATAATCGGCAATCAATTTTATTTTGTCAACAGGAAATGGTTGCAAGGGCATGATTCCAAATTTCCTCAAAGCGCCGGGCATTTTGGATTTTTCTTCCGATGGGTCGTTGATCCAGCTTACCAAATCATTTTGAAATTGTTCCTTTGTGGTCTCTTCGCTTATATAATGCTTCTTGATCGCTATCATCGGCGGTGCGATCATGCTTTGCTCCGATGCCTTTGGATCGTGGCATAGGTAACACTCTGCCTCCAATATTTTCTTTCCTGGATGTTCCTCAGAACTTAAGGAAACTTGGGTTTCGACTTTATCAGTCGTAGTGTATTCGGGTTTTTTAGTGTCCTTGCAGCTCGCTAGCATCAAGAGAACTACCCAGAGAGGAGCTATTCTCATTGTTTTGTCATTCTTCCGGTTGCACAACTTACGAATGACTTCGCTTTGGCGGCAATCGAGTTTTTGCTATCAATTGAGGGATAGCCCAAATCCTTGAGTTTATCCTTAACCATTAAGGCATCATCAGTATTTTGATATGCAAAGGACACTGTTGAAGTATTTGGGAAAACCTGGACTTCTGAAATATTATCCAACTCTGTTAATTTATTGGTTATGGTTCTTGCACAACCACCACATTTCAAATTCTGAACAATTATAGTTGCCTTCATACTATTATATTTTATAATAATCCTTGAATTAGTATCTTTTAAAATCAATGCCAACGCATATATCCTCCTTTAAGGTCATAAACCTTTTCAAAACCCATATCAAGAACCTTTTGAGCAGCCTTCTTACTTCTGCTTCCCGACCTGCAATACAAATAGACGGGTTTACTCTTGTCCAATTTTTCAAAAGCCTGCTTAAAACTTCCTCCTTGGTATAAATCGATATTGATGGCCTTACCAATATGCCCGCCCTTATATTCCCTAGGGGTTCTAACATCGACCAATTGAACTTTCTTTTGCTTTATGGCTGCCTTAAAGGCGTTCTTGTCCAAAACCTCGAACTTATCCGAGTTCAGGGCACTGCCTCCAAAAAGTGAACTTAAAAATGACATTGATATACTATTTTTTTACGTTTATTTTTCAATTTTGCCGTAAAAGGGGAACGACTGCCCTTAAAACGGTCGTTCCCCATACAACCAACTAAGACAAACTCTTGTCCTTCCTACAACATTGTAATCGGACAAATATATTTAGATCGCTTCACCGATGTTTTAGCGATGCCCACATAACCATCATTGACATCGACAAAATCGTCCCATCCCCTCTGCTTTAAAATTGAAGCTGCAATCATACTGCGATAACCTCCAACACAGTAAAGGACAAAAGGGGTATCTTTAGGGAACCTGGTCAAATTCTTATTTATTTCATTTAAAGGAACATTGATAGAACCAATCACATGTTGCGAATCATACTCGCTTCGCTTACGAACATCAAATACCAAGGGCATTTCTGCATGATAGGCTTTTGCATAAAGCTCTGAGCTAATTCTTCCTACTTTCTCGAATTCCTTTTTTGAATTCTTCCAACTTTTAAATCCACCATCCAAAAAGCCAATAGTATGGTCATAACCAACACGGGATAATCTGGTAATGGCCTCTTCCTCTTTATTGGGATAGGTAATCAACAAAATCTCCTGCTTAACATCGGGTATCATTTCACCAACCCATTGTGCGAAATTCCCTTTTAAACCAATATTGATACTGTTCGGAATATATCCCTTGGCAAAGTCCGCGGGGTTCCTTGTGTCTAGCATTAGGGCGTTGGTTTCATTGGCCGCAGCTTCAAAAGCGTTAGGTGATAATGGTTTTATGCCTCTTTCCAAAACCGTATCCAAGCTTTCATACCCCTTAATATTCATTAAAACATTTTGTGGAAAATAGCTTGGGGGTGGGGTTAGCCCCGTTAGAAGCTCCTCAATAAATTCATCCTTGGTCATATCGGGCCTTAGGGCATAATTTACCTTCTTCTGATTTCCAAGCGTATCGGTGGTCTCCTTACTCATCATTTTACCACATGCAGATCCCGCACCATGATTTGGATATACAATAAGCTTATCGTCAAGTGGCATTATTTTATTCCGGAGTGAATCGAATAAATGACCTGCTAATTTCTCTTCTGTAAGTTCTGAAACAACATGCTGCGCCAAATCAGGTCTACCAACATCGCCAATGAATAAAGTATCCCCGGTTATGATTCCGTGCTCCTTACCCCTTTCATCAATCAACAAATATGTGGTACTTTCCATGGTATGGCCGGGGGTGTGCAAAACTTTTACCTTATAATCCCCAATCTCGAAAACTTGATTGTCCTTGGCGACAAGGGCATCGTAACCTGGCTTAGCCGTTGGGCCAAATACAATTTGAGCCCCTGTCTTATTCTTAAGATCCAAATGCCCACTGACAAAGTCGGCATGAAAATGGGTCTCAAAAACATATTTGATCTTTGCTTTGTCCTTATTAGCTCTATCTATATAAGGTTGTACCTCCCGTAAAGGATCAAAAATAGCGGCTTCGCCCTTGCTCTGTACATAATATGCCGCATGGGCCAAACAACCGGTATATATCTGTTCTATTCTCATGCTTTATACTTGGTTTATTGACAATATAAAATTAGTGTGCTATGCTTGACTATAAAGTAACATAGGTTACAAATCTCAGGGTTTATCAAACAAAAAAGACTGATAAATGTCAGTCTTTTACATAAAAAATTAATCTGCAAGAAATGCCTTTTGCTCAGTTCATCTAAACGTCAACCAATTTAATCTGGTTTCTATTAAGTTCTATTTTCCCTAAATTCTCCAATTTTTTGAGCAACCTGGATACAACCACCCTAGAGGTGTGCAATTCATAAGCAATATGTTGATGTGTAGTAGTAATTGTACTATCATTGTTAACACGGGCTTTGTCCTTTAAATACTTTAACAGGCGATCGTCCATCTTCAAAAAGGCAATGCCATCAACTGTTTCGAGCATTTCATTCAGCCTATTATGATAACTCTGCAATACAAAATTGCGCCAACTACTATATTTTGCAAGCCACTCCTCCATTTTCTGAACCGGCACCATAATCAGTTTCGTATCGGTTTCAGCTATGGCCCTTATTTCGCTTTTGGTCTGCCCCATGCAGCAGCTAAGTGTCATAGCACAAGTATCGCCATGCTCTAGAAAATATAATAAAAGTTCATCACCATCGCCATCTTCACGTAATACTTTAATAACACCCGAAATCAAAAGTGGCATTGATTTTACATAATCACCAATTTCCATGAGCTTATGGCCTTCATGGATTTCACGATAGGTACCAGTCTGTATGATTTCATTTATCAATTCCTCTTCAAAAATATGTCCGTAGTTTTCTTGCAGTTCTTTGATCATGATCTATCTGATAGTGCTTGGTTATAACATTAGACTTTTTCAAAAATAACGCCCTAATTCCAAATTAAAAATGTTTATTGTGATTAGTTTTAAATTACGCTTATTTTTAAGTTTATATTAGTCTTTTTAAGCCTTTCTTAGGACTCAAAATAAGACAGGTCTGCTGTAAAAAAATGATGGATTATTCTGCCATAAAGTTAACCGCGACGCAAGCCGAGAAATTGGCTTGGGAGCATTTCAATATCAAAGGTAAAGCCTCTGCATTGCCTGGAGAATTGGATTTCAACTTTAGAATTAAAGTCGCGAACGAGGAAGGATATATTCTGAAGATTTCAAGGCCTAACATTGATGTGGCTTATCTTGACTTCCATCAAAAATTACTACAGCATATTGAAAACGAACAAACCGGAATTATTGCACCAAAAGTGGTATTGGATGTTGATGGAAACACAATTTCCGAGTTCGTTGACGATTCTGGCACTGTTCGAAAAGTGCGTTTACTAAGTTGGATTTCCGGTAGAATCTGGAGCTCGGTCAATCCGCAATTGAATGAATTGCGTTTTAGTTTAGGGGAGCAATGTGGTAAATTAACAGCCGCCTTAGTTGGATTTGAGCACCCCATGGCCAATCGTGATTTTGAATGGGATGTTGCCCAATCGTTATGGACAAAAAAGCATTTGAAATTATTCGATGCTGGAAAAAAAGAAATCGTAACCTATTTTCAGGATAAGTTTGAGGATGCATTTATTCCCTATAACAAACTTAGAAAATCGGTCGTCCATAATGACGCCAATGACAATAACGTCATCGTTTCGAAGAACCTGATCAGCCCCAAAGTAGAGGCCGCCATAGATTATGGTGATGCTGTACATACCCAAATCATCAATGATTTGGCAATAGCTTGCGCCTATGCCATTATGAACCATAACGACCCATTACAGGCAGCATTGCCGGTTGTACAAGGTTATCATAGGAACTTTCCACTTTCGGAGACTGAATTGGAACATCTCTACACAGCAATTGCCATGCGACTGGTGATTTCAGTTACTAAATCGGCTATGAATAAGGTTAAGGAACCCGATAATGAATATTTGCTTATAAGTGAAAAACCGGCTTGGGAAGTCCTTGAAAAGTGGCGAATGATTTGTCCTGATTTTGCACACTTCAGTTTTCGGGAGGCCTGTGGTTTTAATGCGCATCCCAATGAAAACAAATTCAATGAATGGGCCATAAACAATAGCTTTAGTATAAAGTTATTATTCCCAACTATAGATACAGAGGGTATACTTCCTTTGGATTTGAGTGTTTCAAGCTCATGGATCGGTCATCAATCCGAATTCAATGATTTGGATTTATTTCAATTTAAAATCCATAGGCTACAGAAAGAACATCCAACAAAAACAATTGCTGGTGGATATTTGGAACCAAGAGCCCTCTATACTTCATCTGCCTATGATAAAATTGGAAATAGTGGAAGGGAAAGTAGAACCATGCATTTAGGCATTGATTATTGGTTAGCTGCTGAAACCCCGGTTCATACACTATTCGATAGCGAAGTTGTAATCGCCATCAATGATGCAGGTGATAAGGAGTATGGCGGTTTGGTTGTCCTGAAACACAATGAAGATGGAATACAATTCTACACCCTCTACGGACATTTATCGGTCGAAAGTGCTACGAAACATACTGTTGGCGCTAAATTAAAAGCCGGTGAACGTATTGGTGTGCTGGGCAATTACCCCGAGAATGGGAATTGGGCACCTCACCTCCATTTCCAGATCATGCTTTCGATGTTCGATTTTAAAATTGATTTTCCTGGTGTGGCTTATTTTAATGAAATCAAAGTTTGGAAAAGTATATGTCCCGATCCAAATCTGCTATTCAAATCAAAAGAGCTTGAATCTGGAACATTGGTCAATAATGATGAATTAATAAACTATCGCAACCAACATCTTGGCAAGAGCCTCAGTTTGCAGTATAAAGTTCCATTAAAAATCGTTCGCGGCAATGGCCAGTATTTAATTGATCATTTAGGACGCAGTTATTTGGATACAGTCAACAATGTAGCCCATGTGGGTCATGAGCATCCTCGGGTGGTCAAAGCCGGTCAATTGCAAATGGCCTTACTCAATACCAATACGCGCTATTTACATGAAAAAATCAATGAATTTGCCAAAGAATTGTTGGAGACATTACCTGGGGAATTAAGTGTAATACATTTCGTCAATTCGGGTAGTGAAGCGAATGAATTGGCAATTCGTATGGTCAAGGCCGCCACTGGAAATAAGGATATTATTGCTTCTGAAGTGGGCTATCACGGCAATTCCAATATATGCATAGACATAAGTTCCTATAAGTTCGATGGCAAAGGTGGAAAGGGTGCTCCGGAATACACGCATATTTTCCCCCTACCAGATTCATTTAGAGGGAAATACAGAGGCAATAACAGTGGCGAATTGTACGCACAGGAAGTAAAAGAACAGATTGCAAAGATCCATAAAAAAAAGAGAGGGGTTGGCGCTTTAATTGTGGAACCCATTATTAGTTGTGGAGGTCAAATTGAACTTCCCGAGGGCTTTTTAAAACGAGCTTATCGTTATATTCGAAAAGCCGGTGGGCTATGCATTTCCGATGAAGTCCAAGTTGGCTGTGGAAGAATGGGCAAGACTTTTTGGGGTTTTCAATTGCATGGTGTTATACCCGATATCGTGACAATTGGCAAACCTTTGGGCAACGGACACCCATTGGCAGCGGTTGCCTGTACGAAAGAGGTTGCCGAAAAATTCGCTAATGGAATGGAATACTTTAACACCTTCGGTGGCAATCCCGTTTCTTGTGCCATTGGCACTGAAGTCTTAAGAGTAGTGAAAGAAGAAAAATTGCAAGAACATGCAATGAAGGTTGGCGAATTCCTAAAAGCGGAATTGCATAAAATTGCCAGCGAATTCCCCATTATAGGTGATGTTCGTGGCCAAGGGCTCTTTCTTGGCATAGAGCTGGTAGATACTGCAATGAACCCGCTAGGAGCGCAGGCCGATTATCTCGCCAATAGAATGAAAGATCATGGAATATTAATGAGTACCGATGGTCCGGACCATAACGTCCTAAAAATAAAACCCCCGTTGATTTTCAACAAAACGAATGCAAAAGAGTTGATTTTTTATTTGAAGAAAATCCTTAATGAGGATTTCATGAAATCCTTCCCACGCGCTACAAAATGAAAAAAATAGCATTTCTACTTTTTGGGCTATTGGCTTTCTTCAATTGCAAAGAAGAGCCTTTAACCCAGGTTGCCAAACAGGAAAACCACTACAACCATCAAATATTCGAAGCGAATAAATTACCTCCCAGGGCCACTTATTTTGGTTTTGAGATCCCCCAGCTAACAAATAAAGAGGAATCGAAACGATTCTTAAATTTAAATGGGCCATGGAAATTTCATTTTGTGACAGATCCCAAACTGAGACCTAAAACTTTCCAAAATGTGCATTATGATGATTCTGATTGGGAAACCATTCCTGTTCCTGCAAATTGGGAAGTAGAAGGGTACGACTATCCTATCTATCTTGATGAACGCTATCCTTTTGATACAAAGTGGCCTGCTGCTCCCAAGGATTATAATCCTGTAGGCACATATCGGAAAGAATTGGAATTGAGCAGGGATTTCCTTTCAGAAGATATAATCCTGCATTTTGCAGGGGCCAAATCAGCAATGTACCTCTACGTAAATGGGAAGTATGTGGGTTATTCCCAAGGAAGTAAAACCCCCGCCGAATTTAACATCACCAATTTTGTTCAGGAAGGTAAAAATTTGATTGCTTTACAGCAGTTTCGCTGGAGCGATGCCAGCTATCTGGAGAGTCAGGATATGCTACGTATGAGCGGCATAGAACGCGATGTTTATGTCTATACCCGACCTCAGGTCTTTATTTCAGATTATCATGCCTACACGAACTTGGATGATTCTTATACCAATGGAATTTTTAGAGGAACCATATCGGTTAAAAACATGGCCAATGAAGAGGTTTCAAGAATTGTCACCCTGGAATTACTGGGCGGTAATGAAGTAATTTTCACCGCCCAAAAAACAATCGAGATTCCTAAGAATTCGAAGACCGATGTCGTTTTTAACGAAATCGTCAAAGCGGTACATCAGTGGTCGGCAGAACAACCCAACTTATACGCCTTAAGGATATCATTGGAGGATGAAACCAATTCAAAAAATAATCAGTATGTAAATCAAAAAATAGGCTTTAAAAGGGTTGAAATAAAAAATAGCCAAGTCCTTATCAACGGAAAGGCCATTTACATAAAAGGCGTAGATCGCCATGAAACCGACCCACATTCGGGACATGTGGTCTCCAAGGCATCGATGCTCAAGGATATCAAGCTAATGAAGCAGAATAATATCAATGCCGTTCGAAGTTCACACTACCCCAACGACCCTTATTGGCTGGAACTTTGTGACACTTATGGATTATACGTTGTTGATGAGGCCAATATTGAGAGTCATCCTTTGGCCATTGACGAAAAAACACAGATAGGGAATGAACTTTCGTGGTACGAGGCCCATCTATCACGAATCCAACGCATGTATTACCGCGATCGTAACCATCCCAGCATTTATTCCTGGTCCTTGGGCAATGAAGCCGGGGAAGGTGAAATTTTCAAATCCTTATATCAATGGCTAAAAAAGGCTGATGATAATAGAATAGTACAGTACGAACCTGCCGGAAAGGAAGATTATACCGATTTGTACTGCCCAATGTACCCTAAACCCGAATATTTGATAGAACATGGAAAATCGGATTCCGATAAACCATCGATTATGATTGAATATGCCCATGCCATGGGCAATTCAGTGGGTAATCTTCAAGATTATTGGGACATTATTGAAAAATATCCAAACCTACAGGGTGGATTTATCTGGGATTGGGTTGACCAGAGTCTGGAATATAAAAATGATGAGGGCCTACCCTATTTGGCTTACGGACAGGACTTTCATCCCAATTTGCCAACCGATGGGAATTTCCTTAACAATGGCCTTGTTGATCCTTATAGAAGTCCACATCCACATTTGTCAGAAGTAAAAAAAGTCTATGAGCCAGTGCAATTCACCTATGCCCTAAATGGTGTTGTTATCATTGAGAATAAAAACTTCTTCAAAGATTTATCGGATAAGGAGATACAAATTGTCGTCCTTAAAAACGGTAAGGAGATTATACGGCAATCCAATACCAATATGAATGTACAACCCCGACAATCAATACAAGTGTATTTTGACAAAATACCTACCCAATTTGAAGAAAACGGTGAATATATCCTAGAGGTACGTTTAATCCAAAAAGAAACAACTGAATTGATTCCAAAGGGACATGAAGTGGCTTGGGATCAGTTTATGCTCCACAAAGCTGTTCAAAAGAGTTCAAAATTTAAGATGCTTGATGAAAGTTTGACAATTGATACAACCGCAACAGAATACAAAATATCGAATGATCTTGCGAACCTTAGGATTAACGCAAAAACGGGGGAAATAAGCTCCTGGAAGTATAAGGAAACTCAGATACTGACAAAACCTATACGTCCAAATTTTTGGCGTCCACCAACAGATAATGACCTGGGCAATGGCATGGATAAATGGGCCAAACAATGGCAGGATGCCACCTACAACTACCGGGCAACTTTGGTAAGTAAACCGATTTACATGGGCGAAGGAATTGCATATCAAGTAAGGTATGATACTCCAGTTAATGACTTTGAGGTTTTTGTTTGGTATTCGCTATATCCCGGTGGTCAATTAACTGTTGATTATAATTTTCAGCCCAAAAAAGAAAATCTACAAAACATTCCTCGTATAGGAATGTATCTCACACTTAGTAATGCCTTCAAGGAAGTCACCTGGTATGGCAAGGGGCCTGGAGAGAGCTATTTGGATATGAAAACTGGCGTAAAGACCGGATTATATACGGGGAAGGTCAAAGATCAATTTCATCGTTATCCAAGACCCCAGGAAACAGGTAACAAAACAGATGTTCGTTGGATGCAAATCCAATCCAATACAATGACGCTTCGGGCATCTTCGGACCAACTTATA